>VYCX01000553.1 GCA_009843725.1 Boseongicola sp. SB0675_bin_26 | reverse complement strand
CGGTCGCCTGGGAGCAGGACGCTAGCACAAGAACGGTCGCGATCAGGGCAAGGTACCTCATTATGTCGTCTCCTTCTTCTGTCCAAACAGGCTGGCCAGCATGCCGATCTGCCCTTCAACGCCAGGCACGCGACCTTCGAGACGAGACACACGATCAGTGATCGTTCTCATGTTGCCAAGGATGTTCCACAGGAACAAAAGAATCGCAACAATCCCGCCAAGCGCAATCCAATAAGTAGTGGTGTTCGTGCTTTCTCATCCTGCCTGCAAACATCAGCAAGCTATCGCTTGCCGCAATTCTTGACAAGCCTCTGTCGTCGACCGGCTTGCTCCCGCAATCAAACTTCAGGTCTGCCAGCACCGCCCACCGACCCAGCTACCGGAACACTCGGACATGGCGGTTCCGCGTTCGTGACGGGACAAGCTGGCTGCGTCCTGGCACCAACTTCGATGCCGACATGGCGGACAGCGGCGGCGACTTGGTCCTGTGGCCCAAGCCTCCCGTTGTCGGTGCCCCACATGGAACGTCGAAAGACCTGAAGTTCGATCCGCGTTCGGCGGTAAGGCCGACAAACAACGTCCGTCCTGGCGACTGGCAAATCAGGTTCGGCAGTGCGAAGGTCGCCCACGCGCACTGGAAGGGAGAGACGGCCGTCGAGTTCAGTGGATCCGAAACGCGGTCCTTGAGGGCCTTGCAAGAAGCGAAATTCATGCTGATCCACCACGCCCGGATTGCCACTTCCCCGCAGCGGGGCCATCTTGGAACCGCACCGACCGCTTTTTTCTTGCAGGATGCGCCCGGCTTTCCGGCACCCGAAGGCCGACATATGCTACGGTACCGAGAAGTCGCACCCGGTGCGGGCGCACGCTCGCTCAAGAGACGCGGAGAAGTCGTTGCAATGACGCTTCCACAGTTCATTTTGGCGAAACGTGAACCGCGGCCACGCCAAGATGCCGCTTCAACGGCCTTCAACGCCCATCGCGATCCGGTCTGCAGCGGTGGCGTTCATGCATGAGTCCTTCCATTGGCTTCGGCTCCACGCATCGGTGGCCGCCACGGTCTTTCACGTTGACCTGTCAAGCCATGCATCCCGCGAAAGGGAGGCATTGGACTGGCTCGACGAAGCGGAGCGGTCGCGTCAGCGCCGGTTCGTGCATCCCCGACCGAGCCGCGAATTCACCCTATGCCGAGCGGCGCTCCGATCATTGCTTTGCCGCGAACTCAACTGCAGCAATGGCGATCTGTCGTTCGGGATGTCGAAATTCGGCAAGCCGTTCGCCCGAGTGAAAGGAGTTGCGGCACCGATCAGCTTCAATGTCAGCCATAGCGGCCGGCACGGGATGATCGCCTTGGCGCCCGAAGGCCGAATCGGGGTGGACGTCGAGGAACGCTCGACCAACCGCAACCTCGACGTCTGCATCCGGCTGCTCTTCGCCCCGGACGAACGGGCAGAATTCGAGACCGTGAGCGCACAGGACAAGGTCAAGCTGTTCTACCGCCTATGGACCCTGAAGGAGGCCCTGATCAAGGCGACAGGTGCCGGGCTGTCGATCGATACAGCGAAATTCGAGATTCCGCTCGCGATGGTTCGCGGCGAAAAAAGAGGCATTTTCCAGTTCCCGGACACGCTGGCGGTGGCATGGGGCCTTGAAGACATCGGCAATGCAGAGTTTGCCGCGGCCCTTGCCCATGAGCGCGATGAACAACTGGGGGAGATTCGGTGACTCAGACCGCTGTCCCGCGGAGATCTCGAGAGGGGACGGCGATTTCCGGAGCCGTTCGACATCCTGCCGTCGTGCCCCGGGTGAATGCAGGAGACCGAGCGCGCGCGCACAGCGAGAATGTCAGCTTTCCCTGTGGGCGGGATCCGCGAGTTTCATCACGCAACGTGGCGGACCGGCCAGGTCTTCGCTTGCCTGCGGATCACTTCAACGACGAAAGGGCACTCCAAATGCGTTCTCCCGAGACTTCTCGAATTCGAGTGGCATCGGCCCGAAGTCCTTCGTTCGGGCCGTCACGCGGTCGATCCCGATCTTGCGCCGATCAAGGGGGACCTCACGGTTCCGCAAAGACAGACGCAATTGGAGCCCAAGCACGGCGATGCTGGTTCGACCAAGGCACAACCATTGTAGACGTCGAAGCGCGAGACACCGGTCCGCGGGCTCGCTCGATCGTCGCCGGGCAACGCTTGCACGGGCCGCAAACAGGGGGACCAAAAGCTGAAGTTCCTTTGAGCCATCCGTTGTCAAGTCCTGATCTTTCTCCGCTCCGAGGCCGTGCCGCATCTTTCGATCACGGCTTGCCGGTCACCTCTGCAATCCTGACCCGCGATCCCGAGACAGGGGAAAGCCCACCCTCTAGAGTGCGTCAGGTGGCGCATTGCTGCGCGCGCTTCAACGAAGCCCGCGATGCCGCAAAGTCCGATCCCCGGGATGTCGTGCGGGCAGAGATGAAAGCTCCGGATTTCGGTGACAGGTCGCTGATCAACCCGCTCTGGCCGGAGACGTGGCAAGATCCGCAACATCGTCCGGCCCGCCGCGCGTTCCGGTCCGAACTGCCGCCAGGCCGCATCATCCAGATGGTCGCAACCACGATCTTTCCGGAGGACTAGAATTTGGCTGCCATCGGCATTCTTGGCATGGGAACGATGGGTGCATCCGTGGGAACTGCACTAAAGGCCTTTGGTCACCGTGTCCTGACCGATCTGGGCGGACGTTCCGACGTGTCCGTCCAGCGCGCGTTCGAGCGCGGGATCGAGGTCACAGACAGCCTGAACCAGCTCATGACCGAAGTCGACATCCTTTTTTCCATCGTGCCGCCCGATCAGGCGGTTCCTCTCGCGGAGACACTGGCTGACGATTGCGCGGGAATTTCCGAAAAGCCGGTGTTTGTTGACGCCAACGCGGTTGCGCCCCGAACAGTGCAGCGCATTGCGCTTCTTTGCGAGAATGCAGGTCTGCCGTTCCTGGATGGAGGAATTGTGGGCGGCCCGCCGACTGCCGACGTGCGCCCCAGGCTATATCTTTCCGGAGGCCAGGCGGACGCGGTCGCCTCTCTCGACGGGCAAGCCTTCGATCATGTCGTTCTGCATGGTCAGGCCGGACACGCCTCGATGTTCAAGATGCTCTATGCCGGGCTAACCAAGGGTCTGAACGCACTCCTGGTCAATCAGCTTATGGCAGCGGAGCGTGCAGGCCTGTTCGAGGCCTATGTCGAGGAACTGGCATTCTCGCAGCAGTCACTTCTGGCAAGGGCTGAGAGCGTGATCCCCCGCATGCCAGCCGATGCCGAACGCTGGACGCCAGAGATGCGCGAAATCGCGTCTGCGCTGGGGGAGCTAGACCTGCCAACGGGGTTTCACACGGCGGCCGAGCACGTCATGCAGCGGCTTGCGTCCTCACCTTTTGCGACGGAAACGCGCGAGACCGTCGATTCGGGCAGAACGGTTCGCAACACGCTGCGCGTGCCTTGACGCCGACACGTGAACGCTGAGGACTGCAATTGGATCTCCTTCGGCATCGGGCTCCGCAGGCTGTTCAGAGACGGGGCGAGTTGACCGGGCCGCGGCATTGTCGAATGCCTTGCCGACCCGACGTGACAGTCAAGATTGAGATGCTGGCAGGCACGCGGCAAGGTTCCCCCCACGGAGTTCACGTCAAGTCCGAAGGCATCGGGCTGCTCGCCGGAAACACGGGCTGCGAAGATTGCTTCAGCCTCCGGCGCCAAGTCGTCCCTGTCATCAAGCAACACTTGCAATCTCGTTGCCGGTCCGAACGGGGCCTTTGACAAGTCGCTTGACACCTTGATCAACCGGCCGCCCGGACCATTCCGCAGATAGGCAAGCTCAATCAGATGCTCTCGGGCGCCGTGATGACCTGATCAACCAGCAGCCGGTGCTGGCCACGCTTCTTGTTCGGCTGTCCGGCCTTGTTCTTGATCGTGTCAGTTTGGCCGGCATTGTCGGTCGGCATGACCATGGCGCGCAAGAAGCGCGCATGCATGGACTTTGAGCCCCAGGCAATCACAGGCTGTTCGCCGCATTCCCACCAAGGCTCGCCAGGATTCATCGCGCGGTAGCTTTCGACATCCTGACTGATGTTGAAGGTGCCCTCGACCAAGCACCGGATGCCCGGACCCGGGTGCTTGTGCGGGTCGGTCACCCGACCGGGCGGTGCGGTGATCTGGTCAAGGCGGAACAGCCATTCCGTGCCGGGGTCCATGTCCAGCATTCCGATGACACGGCTCATTCGATGAAGTGTCAGGACGCCGTCCCCGAGAACCAAGGCCTGCTCTGCATTGGGCAGGTCAACCTCCCAACGCCAAAGCTGGGACCAGTCGCGCTTTCCCGTGATTTCGGCGTCCTCGCCGACGAAGACCGCGTTTCCGGCACTCAAGGCCTCGCCGTTGATCGTCACCGCTCCGAACCGGCAGTAGACAATCCGTCGCGCCGCCTTGAGCGCGCCCCGTCCTTTGTCAAGAACCTGGTCTTGGTAGAAATGGATGCTGCTAGGCATGGTAGATCCCCGCTTCAAAGCAGGTTTTCGATTTCAGGGCAGTCGGGCGCATAGTGGCGCGCGCGGTAGATCCAGTTGATGCTGGCGAATCCTGGATGGGATTGCCAGTTCGGGTTGACATAGTGCCAGACAACGTCGTGGTCCGGCGTGACCTCGAAGATGGCTCCCTTCGCGCCTTCGCAGATCAATGTGTTGCCCGAAGGCAACCGCTGCACGCCCGAGATGTGTGTGGAAAAGAAGTTCATCGGGTTCTTCCTTTCCGTGAAACGCCAGACGACCTTCTTGCTTTCCTTGTCGATTTCCCAGACCTGGCTGTGGGCCAGATCCGGTGAATAGGTTCCATTCGCGAATACCAGAATGGTGCCGCTTTCCGTCATCTGGGCGTCATGCTGCCCGCCGAGAGCATCGTCCTGGAATTCCCAGACGATGTCTCCGGTCTCGCGCGAGACGATGGCCAAGAGGTTCAGGACCTTGAAACTCAGGAGATAGTCTCCGTTTTCCAGCGGATGGATCGAATTTGCGTGGCCATAGTTCCGTCGGACGGCATTTCGGTGGAACGGCCAAGCCGCGTGATCGGCCAGGCGCCACTCCCAGACGACCGCGCCGCTCTCGTCAATCTCGCGAATGACTTCACCGTAGATCGCGCCATCGGCCTCGCTGCCGGGCACGCCGCCTCCTATTGCAGCGGCCTGCACTTCATCCATCTCCTCCCAGGCCAGGTAGACGGTCCGCCCATCCTCCAATCGACGTGCGTCATGATGCTGCATGGTGTCTTCATGTTCCCAGACGACACTGCACTCACGCGAATACTCCCGCATCAGTCCGGCACCGAAAGGGATGGGTGCAGGCGTTGATCCGGCCTCGTTCATGAACAGGTTGCCGCTCGGCAGCAGGTAGCACCAGTTGGTGCTCTTGCCGCGGACATCCCAGCGATGGCGGATCTCGCCCTCGTAGTCGACCAGCAATGCCTGGCTCGATTGCGCGGGCGCGAAGAGCACGTAACCGCGGGTAGATCTTCCTGGATCGTGAACCGTGACTCCTGAATAATCGATCTGCATCTGCATTCAGTCCTTTTCGTCAGGCAGCAAAGCGGGCGCATGCACCTTCATCCAACTGCCGTGCCGGGCGGCGATCAAGACGTTCGGCCAATTTGGCGCAGACCGCAGCATGTTTCGGCACATCCCGGAGATGGCGGAACTCTCCCGGGTCCGTTCTGAGCTGGCAAGGTTCTTCCCGTCTTCACCGGCGCGGCGCGTCATTCGCCAGCGCTTACCGGTCAAGGTTCGAACCGCACGGGCTCGGCGAAGCTGGAATTCCGTGCGCCATCGCGGAACTCGAAGAGAGGCTGGTCATGGCGGCCTGTGCGCGTGCTGAAGGATGGCGCAAACCAGTGCCGCGGCATTCCGAATTGGGGAGTCATGCCGGTGCGACTGCCGGTTGCCCAGCGATGCCGATCACCAGGCAAAAGTGACTGAGGCGCGACCCTGACAATCCGATCGGTCCGGTCAAGTCCGCTGCGTCCGTGGCGCCAGGCAACAGGATCAGGCCCTCGAGCGGCAGGTTGAAGTTGACCAGGCCGTCTCCGTGACCGGAGTTGGAACAGATGGCCGTCCTGGCACCACGACAGGATTTGCGACGGCCGCCACCCTGTTGAACATGTCACCTCCTGTTGTTCGGGCGCGTTGCCGCCATCGCCCAAGCGTGCGTCAGATTCATGTTCCGGTCAAGAAAAATGTAGCATATGCTACAATTTTTTGTAGCGACTGCCACAATTTTCCTTGCCAAGTCGATTCGATCCGACATACCCTTGGCGAAGGCCCGGTCTTCGAAATTGCATTCGAAATCATGGAAGAGCCAAGAAGTGACATAGACTTCGGCGCGTTCATCAACATCAATATGGACCGCGCCGTTCGGCGATTGCGCGCAGTGTTTCGGGCCGAAGCCCTCCATGAAGAGGGACTGAGCGTTCAGGAATGGCGCGCTCTTCTGAATCTTGCGCGATTTGGCGATTGCCATCTTCGAGAGCTTGCGAGACTGGCAAGCCTCGATGCCACTCACACAGGCCGTGCCGCATTGGAACTCGAAAGAAAGGACCTCATACGCCGCTCTGACGATGAGCACGATGGCCGGCGCAAGCGCCTTCACGTCACGAATGCCGGCCACGAGGTCGTCGATCGGGTTTGGGCGAAGGCGCTCAAGCTTGACGCCCGCATTCAGTCTCGGCTTGGAAAGACGCGATACAACGCCGTCAAGGAGGCGCTGGCCATCCTTCTGGAGATGCTTGCCGAAGAGGGGGCGATGCAAGAAGTTCATGCCTCCGAATAGGGATTGCATTCTTGGGGGGGCGGCGTGACTCGTTCAGTCGCCGAATTGACCGTCGATTCGCTGATTTCGAACGGCCTCGACACGCTGTATTGCCTGCCGGGGGTTCAACTCGATCCGTTCCTAGATGCCTGCTATGGCAAAAGGGACAAGCTGCGGATCATTCACACCCGCCACGCACCTCCGGTGCTGGGACATGTTCCACGCCGTTGATATCACGTCGCTTTTTCCTGTCAACAAAAGTTGCATCGGCAGGGCCACGAGGGCCTTTTGTTCCCCGCTGCAACTGAACGGGAGAACAGGTCGATGGCTTCAATCACACTCACCGACGCCCGGATCCGGGCGCTCAATCCGCGCAGGTCAGCCCGCGACGTCCGCGACGGGAAGCTGAAGGGTTTCGGCGTCCGGGTGATGCCTTCGGGTGCCAAACGCTTTTTCGTCCACTGCCAGCACGAGGGCCGGCGCATCTGGAAGATCGTGGGCGATGCCCGCGCGATGGATGCGGACGAGGCCCGCTCGCGCGCCGCCGCGATGCTGGCCGCGATCAGGCAGGAAGGTCCCCTGCCGGCCTTCCCGGAGGAGACGGTCTTCGAGGCCGTCGCCGAGGCGACCTTCCGCAGGCACGAGCGGATCTGGAAGCCGCGCACTACGGCGGTGAACCGCGGCTATCTCCGCAATCAGATCCTGCCCCGGTTCTCCGGACGGCAGGTCGACGGAATCACCCGGCGGGACGTCGTGAACTGGTTCGCGTCGCTTCGCGCGACGCCGGTCGCGGCGGACCGGTCAATGCCCGTCCTCTCGGTGATCATGCGCGAAGCCGAGCGCATGGGCTTCCGCGAGGAGGGGTCCAACCCCTGCCGCGGAATCCGCCGCTACCGACGGAAGGGCCGCGAGCGTTTCCTGTCCGACGCGGAGATCCGCTCCCTCGCAGCCTGTCTCGACGCCAGGGAGGGCGACTGGCCCCTGGCCGTCGCGGCGATCCGGCTGCTGCTTCTCACAGGTTCCCGGAAGTCGGAGATACTGACGCTCCGCTGGACGGATTTCCGGGAAGGCGCGCTGTTCCTTCGGGACAGCAAGACCGGACCCCGGACCGTCTGGCTTTCGCAGGCGGCGCGCGACGTGCTCGACGGGATGGAGCGAACCTCGCCCTGGACGTTCCCGGCCGGCAGGGGCGACGGACCGTGCGACGGGAACTGGCTGCACTTCCGCTGGCACCGGATCCGCGCCGATGCGGGTCTCCGCGACGTCCGCCTTCATGACCTGAGGCACTCCTTTGCCTCTCTGGCACTGAAGAGCGGCGAGAACGTCCCCGCCATCGCACGGCTTCTTGGCCACCGATCGGCGGAGACCACGCTGAAGTACACGCATCATGCCGACGCGATGGCGGCCGAGGCCGCCGCGACCGTCGGGGCCTTGCTGGCCGCGGAGGGCTGAGCGATGGCGACACGGAAGCGCGTGCGGCTCACCGACGCGGGCATCACCCGCCTGCGTCCGCGGGAGCGGGAATTCACGGCCTGGGACAGCCGCGTCCCGGACCTCGGTGTGCGCGTGAGGCCGAACGGCGGCAAGAGCTACGTGTTCATTCGGACGGTTGGCGGACGCACGAAGCGCATCTCTCTCGGTTCAACTGATTCGACGGGAATCGACGAGGTACGGCGCGAGTGCCTGTCAAGAAAGGCCGACAAGGACCCAGGGCTTTCCCACGCTTGATTTCGTTTGATTCTGCTTGACGCCGGGCATGCA
>VYCX01000057.1 GCA_009843725.1 Boseongicola sp. SB0675_bin_26 | reverse complement strand
TCGACGAAATCCAGCTGGCCGCCGACCCGGAGCGCGGGCATGTCTTCACGGACCGGCTGCTCCGCGCCCGGGGCCTGGTGGAAACCGTCTTCATGGGTTCCGACACCATGCGCGACTCCATCGCCGCGCTGGTGCCGAAGGCGAAGTTCCAGCGCCGCGAGAGGCTGTCCACCCTTTCCTATGCCGGCATGAAGAAGATCAGCCGACTGCCGCACCGTTCCGCGATCGTCGGGTTTTCGGTCGAGAACGTGTATGCGATCGCGGAACTGGTCCGACGCCAGAAGGGCGGCGCTGCGGTGGTCATGGGCGCCCTGTCCCCGCGCACCCGCAACGCACAGGTCTCCATGTACGAAAGCGGCGAGGTTGACTATCTCGTCGCCACCGACGCAATCGGCATGGGGCTGAATCTCGACATAGGGCACGTCGCCTTCTCCGGCCTCAGCAAGTTTGACGGGCGCAGGACGCGCAACCTCGCACCGAACGAACTGGCGCAGATCGCGGGACGCGCCGGCCGGTTCCATACGGACGGCACGTTCGGCGTGACGGGCGATGCACCGCCTCTTGGCGAGGACGTGGTCAAGGCCATCACCACGCATTCCTTCGCCCCGGTACAAAGGCTTCAATGGAGAAACCACCGTCTGGACTACGGCAGCATAGACAGGCTCATCCAATCCTTGGAGATGCCTGCGGACGGCGACCGCCTCGTCCGCGCCAGGGACGCCGATGACCTGATCGCGTTGCGGGTGCTCGCCAGTCAATCCGAGGTCCGTGCACGCGCCACGGACGAACCTTCCGTCAGGCTTCTCTGGGATGTCTGCAGCATCCCGGACTTCCGCGACATCAGCCATGAGGAACATGCCGAGCTTCTTGGCACGATCCATGGCCATCTGCATGACGGCGGCGAGATTCCGGAGGACTGGCTCGCAGGGCAGATCCGGCACATCGACCGCACGGACGGCAACATTGACATGCTGTCGCGGCGTCTCGCGTTCATCCGGACATGGACCTATGTCGCGCAGCGCAGCGGATGGTGTCCCAACGAATCCCATTGGCGGGACTTCACTCGCGCTGTAGAAGACCGTTTGTCGGATGCGCTCCACGACGCACTGACAAGGCGATTTGTCGACCGGCGCACGTCCATCCTGATGCGCGGGCTGAAGCAGAAGGAGAGCCTCGTGGCCGAGGTCAACGACAAGGGCGAAGTCACGATAGAAGGCCAGTTCGTCGGTCACATCGACGGCTTCCGGTTCCGCCAGGACGCGGACGTGTCCGGTGACGAAGCCAGGACCGTGCGCTCGGCGGCCATCGCGGCACTTGGCCCCGAATTCCGCCTTCGCGCGGACAGGTTCTACAATTCGCCTGATTCCGAAATGGACTTCACGGACCAGGGCGGGCTGATGTGGGGAGAGCACACGGTCGGCAAGCTCGTGGCCGGAGACGACCCGCTGAAGCCGCAGGTGGCATCCTTCGTCGACGACGAAGCCGACGCGGATGTCGCGCAAAAGGTTCAGCGCCGGCTCCAGCACTTCATCGACCGGAGGATCGCGCTGCACTTTCTTCCCCTGCTCAACATCCGGAACGACCAGAGCCTGAGCGGCATCGCGAAGGGTTTCGGGTTTCGCATGGTGGAGGCCATGGGCATCATTGACCGTCGCGAGGTGGCAAACGAGGTGAAGGAACTCGATCAGGAGACGCGTGGCGTCCTGCGCAAGCACGGCGTTCGCTTCGGCCAGTTCACGATCTTCATGCCTGACCTCCTGAAGCCGGCGCCAACCCGATTGAGACTCGTGCTCTGGTCGCTGGCGCGGGGCGACGAGGAGTTTCCGGAAAGCCCGCCGCCTGGCCTTGTCACGATTCCCGCCGTCCAGAAGGTTCCTTCAGCCGTTTACCTGAAGTCCGGGTATCGACGGGCCGGCGAGCGCGCGATCCGCATTGACATGCTGGAACGGCTTGCCGACATGCTTCGAACGGAAGACAGCCGCGGCGGTTTCGAGGCGACGCCGGACATGCTCTCGATCACCGGAACGACACTCGCGCAATTTGCGAACTTGATGGAAGGGCTTGGATACAAGGCGCAGCGCGGCGAGCGCGAGAAGGTGCGTCAGGCAACGGAACGATCCTCGCCATCCGAAGGGAATGCGGCGCCGGACGCTCCCCAGACAGCACCGGAAACCTCCGTTCCGGACGAGCCCGGCGATCACGTCAGCGCCAATCGACCAGAGCCTGATCCAGCCGATGACGGCCCGGAAATCGAGGAATTCTACACGTTCGTATGGAGTGGACGGCGCAGCAGCCAAAGGAAAGGCGCGAGACCGCAACGGAAAGTCAAGAAGGCGCCCCGCAAGGAGACGTCGAAGGACGGGCCAAGTGTCAGGACCGGCCGCTTCGAGGCCCGTCCGCCCAAAAGGGACCGGATCGATCCCGACAATCCGTTCGCGCAAGCCCTGCAGGGACTGAAGAACAAGGAAGCCTGACCTGAAGCATCACCGGAATCCGGTCTCCGCGTCCTGTCTCTGAAGCACGCCAGGAATCATCAAGCTCCCGTCTGCCTGTTCAATCAGGACGTGCCGATTGCGACCAGCCCCGCCGCGGACAAGGGGCTGCCGGCCGATCCGGTCCGCATGCCGCGCCAGGCCAACATCGGGCTGGTCGTCAACAAAGTCTCCGACCACAATGAACCGGCACCGCATCGGCGCGCGAGCGCGACCGATTTGGAGGCGGCGAAGTTCCGTCCGCTGCCGTCCCGCTGCCTCGCCCGAGCCTGCAGGCAAGGGGCAAGGAGGAACCGCGCGCGCTTGACGCCGCATCGGGTCAAAGCCTATGCAAGGACATCATGCGAAAGGACATTTCCGGCAAATCCGTGCGTGACCAGGTTTCCTCAATGAAACAGAACGGATTTGCCGCGTGAGCGACTCCCAACGACTGGACCAATGGATCTGGCACGCCCGGTTCTTCAAGACCCGTGGGCTGGCAACAAGATTCGTGGCGGGGGGGCATGTCCGGGTTGACGGCCAACGCGTTTCGAAGCCCTCTTTCGCGCTGCGCCCGGGGCATGTGCTGACTTTCCGCAAGGCCCGCGAAATTCGCGTGATCCGCGTGGACTCACTGGCCAAGCGCCGCGGTCCGGCACCGGAAGCGCAGGCGCTCTATACAGACCTCACCCCGGTTGAGGACGACAGTGTTCCGCGCGCTCCGCGATTTGAGGGCAAGGGTCGCCCGTCCGGCAAGGATCGTCGCAACGCCCGTCTTTATGGTGATCCTTCGCTTGATTGAGCCCGCTCAAGTGGTTACGTGACCGTGGTTCCCTTTGGCGAGGCATCCATGACTTACGTCGTCACCGACCACTGCATTGCGTGCAAGTACACAGACTGTGTGGAAGTCTGCCCGGTCGACTGCTTCTACGAGGGCGAGAACATGCTGGTCATCCACCCCGACGAATGCATCGACTGCGGGGTCTGCGAACCCGAGTGCCCCGTCGACGCCATCCTTCCGGACACGTTGCCCGACATGGAGAAGTGGGTCGAGTTCAACCGCAAGTATTCGGAGCAGTGGCCGGTGATCGTCACGAAGCGCGACCCGTTGCCCGACGCCGAGGAGATGGAAGACAAGGAAGGGAAAATGGAACTGTTCTCGCCGAACCCGGGTGAAGGGAACTGACCAGCCGTCCGTTTGCGCATGCACGAACCGTCAACAAGCACGTGCACTTCGACGCAAAGCCTCGCTCGCGCAGAATTTGCGTCACCCCACCTTGGAATTGCAGCGGATCTTGCTATATGTCCGGGACATGGGCGAGGAAACGTGGTTCGTGGCTTCCCCTGGCTGGCAAGAATTCACGACGGGAAGGCAGGCACGTGTTCCCGCGTCGTGCTTTTGCAACTTCACGACGGCTTGAGAGGACGGGCTGAATGAGCAAAGTCAAGAAGATGGAGTTCCGCCCCAACGATTACGTGGTCTACCCGGCGCATGGAGTCGGCCAGATCGTGTCGATCGAGGAGCAGGAAATCGCGGGCCACAACCTCGAACTGTTCGTGATTTCGTTCGAGAAGGACAAGATGACCTTGCGCGTGCCGACCAACAAGGCCGCCCATGTCGGAATGCGGACCCTGTCTTCGCCGGACGTCGTGTCGCAGGCAATGACGACGCTCAAGGGCAAGGCGCGCGTCAAGAAGGCGATGTGGTCACGCCGCGCGCAGGAATACGAACAGAAGATCCATTCTGGCGATCTGGTCGCGATTGCCGAAGTCGTCCGCGACCTGCACCGGGCCAACGATCAGCGCGAACAGAGTTATTCCGAGCGCCAGCTCTACGAGGCGGCATTGGAGCGCCTGACACGGGAAGTCGCTGCCGTCAGCGGAGCTGACGAGGCCGATGCGCAGCGCCGGGTCGACGAGGTCCTGATCAGTCGCGCGGCCTGACATTGCAACTTGCCGCGCAAGGCGCAGCCCTTGTCCGCAACACGCAGCCTTCCACCATGCCGTGCGCTGACCGACCGAAACGCTGCAGTGCAAGGCGTTCAGTTGGTGCCCTCAATTCCCTCAGGCTGACCAACAACGACGAAGTGCAGTTCCTCAGGAAGGTACAGGCGCTTGGCCACCCTGCGTACATCGTCTGCCGTCACGGCGTTCACCTTGCCGTTTCTGGTATTGACGTAGTCAAGGCCGAGATCATCAATCTGCATGCCCACCATTATGCGCGCAATGCTCGCGTTTGAATCAAACCGAAGAGGATAGGCGCCGGTGAGGTACGCCTTTGCCTCGTCCAGTTCCTCCTCCGTCACGCCCTCCGCTGCCATTCTCGCCCATTCCTCTCGCGTCACCTCGATCGCTTCCGCAATCCGCTCATTGGCCGAGGCAACCTGTCCCACGACGAGCTGTGCGAGATCGAAGCTCGCCAGGTAGGCTCCGATGCCGTAAGTCAGTCCCCGCTTCTCCCGCACCTCCATGCCCAGCCGCGACTGACGTCCCGAGGCCCCGAATACGTGATTTGCGACAAAGGCCGGAAAGAACTCGGGGTCGTCCCTTGGAATGCCTGCATGGCCGAAGACCGCCACCGACTGCGGCGTCTCGAAGGGCACCACCGTCACGCCACCGACCAGCAGGACCTCGGCATCGTTCGGCAATGGCGCCCCGACTTCCGGCAAGTCAGCAAGAAGGGCGTCAAGCAGCAGGCCCAGTTCCTCTGCCGAGATGTCGCCGGCAGCCCCGACATAAATTCGGTCCCGGGCAATCACGTCCTTGTATGCCGTCACGATGTCGTTCCGCGTCAGTGCCGACACGCTCTCGACCGTGCCTTCAATCGGCGTCGCATAAGGGTGGTCTGCGAACGCGAGGGCATTGAATCGACGCGACGCAACAGCGTCAGGATCCGT
The DNA here is from genome assembly GCA_009843725.1 of Boseongicola sp. SB0675_bin_26. GTDB lineage: Bacteria > Pseudomonadota > Alphaproteobacteria > Rhodobacterales > Rhodobacteraceae > JAJEFO01. The sequence goes on along the minus strand of VYCX01000057.1, from coordinate 3,255 downwards.
GTCATCGGCGCGAATGACCGCAAGCACCTGGTCGCGCACGCGATCCAATGCCTCCTGGTCGAGCCGCGGGGCGGTGAGCGCGCTCCGCAGGAGGGCGACGGCCTCGTCGCGGTTCTCGGTCAGGAACCGTGCCGAAACGGAAAGCGCGTCCCGATGCACGTCGAATCCGTAGCTTGCGGCCAGTGCATCCCGCTCTGCCGCAAATCCTTGCGCATCAAGGTCGCCAGCCCCCTCTTCCAGGAGCGCGGTCATCAGGTTGACTGCGCCCCTCTTGCCGGGCCGGTCCAGCGACCCGCCGCCCCGGAACCTGATTTCCAGGGCGCTGAACGGGATCGAACGCTCCTCGACCAGCCAGGCCTTGATGCCGCCAGGCGACGTGACTTCCTGAATGTCGACTGCCGCCGCCGGACCGGCGACAAGAATCGCCAGCCCCAAAGCGCAAATTAACCTGTTCACCTGACCACCTCCTCCGATTGCCGCGCAAATCCCGTGACCGCGCGGCGCCGGTCGAGATGCTTGCGCGCCGCCGAGAGGATATCCTCTTCGGTAACTTCTTGCAGAACGCCTGGCCAGGCCTGCACGTCCTCTACCGAAAGGCCCGCTGTCAGCCCCGCGCCATACAGGTTGGCCAAATTCGAGATGTCGTCGCGGGCGTAGATCTCCGCAGCCCGGATCCGCGTCTTGATTCGCCCCAGTTCCTCTGCATCCACGCCTTCTTCCAGGAACTCGGCAACCGCCTCGTCCAGAAGCGACTCGGCCTCTTCAAGCGAGACGCCTTCGACAGGCACGATTGCCAGCCCGAAAATCGTGTCGTCCAGCGCCCGCTCCCGATACCAGGCGGCGGTGTACACGGCCTTGGGATCCTCGAACTGCAGCTTCCGCGCCAGAGCCGAGGTGGTCGACGAGCCTCCAAGGACCTGCGCCAGCATGGCAAGAGCCGCCGCCGCCTCCTGGTCCCCTGGATCCCGCTCGGGCACGAGGTAGACGCGGGTCATGTAGTCATTGCCGATCCGAGGATCCGAATAACTCAGACGCCGCTCGGCCAGTTGCGGTGGCTCGGATGGACGGATGCGGACCCGCACGTTCGGGTTGGGCGGAATGACTCCGTAGTGCCTTTCGGCAAGCACCCTGACTTCGCCCGGATCCACGTCGCCCGCCACCACAAGGATCGCGTTGTTCGGCCCGTAGTGCCGCTTGTAGAAAGACACGGCATCTTCAAGCGTCAGCGACTCGGCTTCGTGTTTCCAGCCGATGACTGGCACGCCGTAAGGGTGGTTCAGGAATGCCGCTGCGTATATCTGCTCCCCGAACAGGGTGCCGGGGTCGCTGTCGGTACGCTGCTTCCGCTCTTCTATCACGACGTCCCGCTCGGTTGAAATGTCTTCCTCGACGAGCGCCAAGCCGTCCATCCGGCTGGCCTCCATCCCCATCACGAGATCGAGGCGATCCGCCGCGATGCGCTGAACGTAGGCCGTGTAGTCATAGGACGTAAACGCATTGTCGCTGCCCCCGTTCCGGAACACCACGTCGGACAATTCGCCCGATGCAAGTTCGTCAGTTGCCTTGAACATGAGATGTTCGAGAAAGTGAGCGATTCCCGACTTGCCGGGCGGCTCGTCGGCCGCACCGACCCGATACCAGACCATGTGCACGACGACCGGAGCGCGGTGATCCTCGATCACGACCGCCTCAAGGCCGTTCTCGAGTTCGAACGTTGTGACTCCCTCGGCTCGGAGCGAGGCTGGAAGGGCGACAAGAACCGTCGCCAAGGCAAGAACGAAAATGTGCATGGGCACTCCTCGTGAGGCAGGTTGCGGCCAGAGTTGGCGCGAGATCCACGCCCAGTCAACTCGCATCTGCGTGATAACCTGGATGAAAGTGCGACATGGAGGATGACAAGCCTGACATCGCGACGCACCAATGGTCGAAAGGCCGCTTCGAGCGCATCGCCTCCACTGCAAGCTGTCGCCGGGAAGGTTCGGGCAATTGCGATTCGCTTCGCAGTTCGCTGCGTGTCAGGAATTCACGGAACCGGAACGTCATTCTCAGTCGACATTCCTCTGACCACGCGACCAACCTCAGGATTGTAGTTGCACACGCTCTTGCGAACAGGCCGTGACGACTGACGTTCGCTTCCGTCGGACGGATTCAGGGGCTTGAGCGACAAAGGAATTTCCGGCTCATTGAGTCCATGAGCAAATGAACGCAAGATCCCGGACACCGGGGCGAAACGCTGAAGGGCAGGTCGGTAAACAACGGCGATGGCGCCGCAAAAGGCATTCGGTCGAGATAGGAAGCAGGATCGTGCAGCGTGGTCCGCGCGGGGCGGACAACATTGCTGCGGCCTCGCCTTCCCTGACGTCATGGGCAGGGAATGGTCACATTCTAGTGCGATCCTGCACGAATTCGGCTGACGCTTCGTTGATTGGAGCGACGCCAAAGACGAACGGCTAAGGTCAAGAATCCAGTCAATCCCACACAGCAGGTGATCCGGCGATACGGCGGCATTCGCGTGAGAACACATGAACTGCGCAACTTGCACCTCCCCCCCGAACACGTCATCATGGCGCCCTGTTCTCGAACACGGAGAATGGACGCCCGATCATCAAGTCAACGGACAATCGCGACACGATCTCCGTTCAACCGGCCACAATCCACAATTCTGTTCGGTTGACAATTCCGGGAATCAGTAGTCCGGCATCACGGCCAAGCCCTCGCGCCTCGACCGGTCGCATGCCAGCGCGATGGCAAGGGCCGTGCGACCGTCTTCCTCGGTGACGGATGGTGGCCGACCTTCCTGAATCGCGGCCTGGAATTCGTCAAGCGCGTGGTAGAACGACGCGTCGTAGCGTTCCAGGAAGAAATGCTTGAGCGTCGCGCGCGCATCGGTCCTTTGGCCATCCCAGCGGACCAGGTTGTCGTCGCGGTGGTTTTTTGTCTGCAGCATGCCCTTCGTGCCAAACGCCTCCAGCCTTTGGTCGAAGCCGTAGGCACAGGCACGCGAATTGTTGACATGAACCAACGCACCGGAGGGCATCTTCAGCACCGTCATCGTCAGGTCGACGTCGCCCTCTGCCCCGATTGCGGGATCGAATTTGCAGCTGCCGGTCGCATACACTTCCACGGGCCGCTCGCCCGCGATCCAGCACAACAGGTCGATGTCGTGGATCGTTGCGTCCAGGAAATATCCGCCGGAAGCGCGAACATAGTCGATCGGCGGCGGCGCGGGCTCGCGGCTCCAGCTCATCAGCATGT
>VYCX01000213.1:5984-8635 GCA_009843725.1 Boseongicola sp. SB0675_bin_26 | reverse complement strand
CATGCGGCGTCTGCGACAGGCCGACCGGGTCTGACGTCAAGCGGTCCATGAACTGGGTGTCCCACGCCTCGTTGATCAGGCCCGCACGCTTGTACTGCAGCTGATGGCTCATGCCCCCGGTGCCAAAGATCACCACGTCCAGATCTTCATCAAAGCTCTCCACCGCGCGGCGGACGGCCTTGCCAAGGTTGTAGCACCGGTTGCCGGTGGGCGCCGGGTATTGCACGACGTTCACGCACAGCGGGACGACGAGGCAGGGCCACTCGTCATCCACGCCCAGGTCGCCGAACATGAGCGAGAGCGGCACCGTCAGGCCGTGATCGACCTCCATCTCGTTCATGATGGTGATGTCGAACTCATCCAGTATCAGGGACTGGGCGACATGGCTTGCCATGACCTGGTGATTCCTGACCACCGGTACCGGGCGCGGCCCCCAGCCCTCGTCAGCCGGCGCAAATTCGGCAGCGCATCCAAGTGCGAACGTGGGAATGAAGGAGGCGTCAAACACCGTGCAGTGGTCATTGTAGACAAGAAAGACGACATCGGGCCTGGCCTCCTTGATCCACTGACGCGATTTCTCGAACCCGGCAAAGCAAGGCGCCCAGTAGGGCTCGTCCGTCTTGCCCAGATCCATTGCCACGCCAATGGCGGGTACGTGGGAGCAGCCCACGCCTGCGATGATGCGGGCCATCAGCTTTCTCCCCTTTCGTCCCACTCGTGTTGATAGCGGTTCCCTTCCGGGGATCTCCCGCCTTCAACCATCATCTTGCGATAGGCCTCGTTGCCCATGCCGGTCATCAGGCCCGCCAGCTGCTGGAAGGTGATCCCGTCATTCGCGCCAAGCTTGCTTGTGTAGTAGATGTTTCCGCCCAGTTCGAGCAGCCGGTTCCAGTCGCGATCGACCACCGCTTGCCGCTGTTCCGCCGTCATCGGATAGCGATCCAGGTAGGCTCCCTCGTCGGCGTTGAATGCATCCCGGTTCTCCTGCAGCCGAAGCGAGATGCAAAACTGGTTGAGGTGATAGCCCTCTCGCCCGCGGTCGGCATCGAAGACAAGAGTGCCCGGAATGTCCTCGTAGTCCTTTTTCAAGGCCATGTGCCATTCCTCCTTGCTGTCTGGAATCATCTCGGGGCGCGGTCGGGCCAGAATGCCATCACTTGTCCTGTTCCGCAACGCGGGGCAGCGCCAGCGTCCGCTGCCCGCGAGCGGCCCAGGTTGCCGTGGCGCGCTGCGTGACGCCGCGTGCACCGTTCATCTCCCGGTCAACCGCCATGGTGCCCTCCGCGCGGAAGGACGGTCCCCTTGTCCCAGGTTCAGCATGCGCATTTGACGAACGCAGACGGAGCCCGCGGCTTCCTGATGCGAGGCGTGCGCCTGCCGCAGGCGTCAGGCCGGCTTCTCGAAGGCGATGGCGTCCAGCATTTCAAGCACCTTGGTCTCGATATGCCCGGCGTTCAGCGCTGCCGCGTCATACATCTCGCGCGGCGCCGCCTGGTCGATGAAGGCGTCCGGCAGGACCATGGAGCGGAATTTCAAGCCTGCATCGAACACGCCCTCCTCGGCGAGAAGCTGCGCGACGTGGCTGCCGAACCCGCCGACCGAGCCTTCCTCGACCGTCAACAACGCCTCGTGGGTCCTGACAAGGTCGAGTATCAGCCCGCGGTCCAGCGGCTTGGCAAAACGGGCATCGGCAACCGTCGGGCTGATGCCCCGGTTGGCCGCCAGGACTTCCGCCGCGCCTTCCGCTTCGGCGAGCCTTGCTCCAAAGGAAAGGATTGCAACGCCGCTGCCCTCCCGGACGATGCGGCCCTTTCCGAGCTCGAGAACCTCGCCCCGCTCGGGCATCTCGACGCCCGTGCCCTCGCCCCTGGGATAACGGAAGGCAATCGGCCCGGTGTCGTGGGCCACCGCGGTTGCCACCATGTGCACCAGCTCAGCTTCGTCCGCTGCGGCCATCACGGTCATGTTCGGAAGGCAGGACAGGTAGGCGACATCATAGGCGCCTGCATGCGTCGCCCCGTCGGCGCCCACGAGCCCGGCGCGATCGATGGCAAACCGCACCGGCAGGTTCTGGAGAGCGACGTCGTGCACGACCTGGTCATATCCGCGCTGAAGAAAGGTCGAGTAAATGGCGCAGAACGGCTTCAGGCCTCCCGCCGCCATTCCGGCGGAAAACGTGACTCCATGCTGCTCGGCAATTCCAACGTCGAAACAGCGCTTGGGAAAGCGGTCGGCGAACAGGTTGAGGCCGGTTCCGTCAGGCATTGCCGCCGTGACGGCAACGATCCTGTCATCGCGGGTCGCCTCGTCCGTAAGCGCCTTGGCGAAAACGCTCGTGTAGGACGGCGCATTGGGCCTGGACTTCCTTTGCGCGCCTGTCTCCACGTCGAACTTGGAAACGCCATGTCCCTTGTCGCGGGCATCTTCCGCAGGAGCGTATCCCTTGCCCTTCTTCGTGAGAGCGTGAATCAGGATCGGGCCGGTCGCACGCAGCTTGACGGTTCGCAGAACCGGGAGGAGCTGGTCCAGGTCGTGCCCGTCAATCGGACCGATGTAGGAGAAGCCGAGTTCCTCGAAGAGGGTTCCGCCCACCACGCTGTGCTTGAGAACGTCCTTGGCCCGTTTCGCGCCTTCGCGGAAAGGCTGCGGCA
>VYCX01000213.1:0-5974 GCA_009843725.1 Boseongicola sp. SB0675_bin_26 | reverse complement strand
ACTGCAGCTCCTGGAACGGGACGCCGGCATAGAGCCTCGTGAGGTAGGCGGACATTGCGCCGACCGGCGGCGCAATGGACATCTCGTTGTCATTCAGGATGACAATCAGGCGCTTCTTGAGGTCGCCCGCGTTGTTCAACGCCTCATAGGCCATGCCTGCGCTGATCGCCCCGTCGCCGATGACGGCAACGGCGTCGCCGAGACCGCTCTCGCAGGCACCGCCAAGTTCGCGGGCGACCGTGAATCCCAGAGCCGCAGAGATCGAGGTCGAACTGTGCGCCGCGCCGAACGGGTCGTAAGGGCTTTCGGTCCGCTTGGTGAAGCCCGACAATCCGTCCTTCTGCCTGAGCGTCCTGATCCGGTCGCGCCGGTCGGTGAGGATCTTGTGCGGATAGCACTGGTGCGACACGTCCCAGATGAGCTTGTCCTTCGGGGCGTCAAACACCGCATGGAGCGCCACGGTCAGTTCGACAACGCCCAGGCCCGCGCCGAGATGCCCGCCGGTTTCGCTGACCGCGCTGATCGTCTCTGCACGCAGTTCGTCCGCAAGTATCCTGAGTTCGCCGTCCGAAAGGCGCTTCAGGTCAGAAGGCAGGGAAATGGTGTCCAGAAGTGGTGTTTGCGGCCTGTCGCCCATGATGCCTCCGACCCTTCAAAACTCCCGTGAGATAACAAATCTTGCCGCTTCGCGCAAGGGTTCCGCCCCTTCGCCGTAAGCGGCAAGCGCGACCATCGCCTCGTCGACCAGATCCTGCGCCCTCTCGCGTGCGCCGGACAGGCCCAGATGGGACACGAACGTCGCCTTGCCCATGCCCTCGTCCTTCCTGAGGCGCTTGCCGGTCCTTGACTCGTCTCCCGCGACGTCAAGAATGTCGTCGGCAATCTGAAAGGCGCGGCCGAGGCATCTTGCATAGCGCACCATGCCTGACGGATCCTTGCCCGCCAGCACGGGACCCGCGGCGCAGCTCCAGACGATCAGAGCGCCGGTCTTGCCGTCTTGCAGGCTTTCGATTTCGGACAGGGCCAACGGCGTGTCGGCAACTTCGGCCGCAATGTCCATGGCCTGGCCGCGGACAAGTTCGCGTCCGCCGGCTTCCTGCGCAAGCGAAAGCGAGAGCGCCAGCTTCACTTCGGCCGGCGGCGGACCCAATGCAACAAGCTCAAAGGCGAGCGCCTGCAATGCGTCGCCAACAAGGATTGCGGTAGCTTCGTCCCACTTGACATGCACGGTCGGATGGCCGCGCCGCATGTCGTCGTTGTCCATCGCCGGCAGGTCGTCATGCACGAGCGAATAGGCATGGACCGCCTCCACTGCCGCCGCCGCCCAGATCGCCGACTCGCCGGGGACGCCGTGAAGCGCGGCACTCTCCAGGACCAGGAACCCGCGCAGCCGCTTGCCGCCGCTCAAGGCATGAACCATGCCATCGCGAATCCTGTCTGCGGGAAACCCTGAGACCGCATCCTTCAGGCAGGCGTCGATCTCGCCTGCCCGCGCATTCATGTGTTCCAGGAAGGTCACGCGGTGTCGACCCTTTCGGTCCCGGCCGGCCGTCCTTCCGCATCCAGCGTGATCCGCGCGACCTTCTCCTCCGCCTCTGCCAGCTTCTTCTGACAGTGCTCCTTCAGGGCGGCGCCGCGTTCGTAGAGCCGGACCGAATCTTCCAGCGGCACCTCGCCCGCCTCAAGCATGCCGACAACCGATTCGAGCTCCTTCATCGCGTCTTCAAAGCTCATCTTTTCCACGGGCGTGTCACTCATCCGATATGCTCCCTCAATGCAATGACGTGAGCCGCAACGCTGGCGGCGAGCGCCGCAAGATCATAACCGCCTTCCAGCGTCGAGACCACGCGGCCGCCGGCATGCGCCTCGGCGACCTCGCAGATCGCGGCGGTCACCCAAGCGAAGTCCTGTTCCGTCCAGTTGAGGTTTGCCAGCGGGTCCGATGCGTGAGCGTCAAATCCGGCCGAAACGATGACAAGTTCCGGCGCGAAGTCGTCGAGGGCCGGAAGAATGATGTCGCCCCAGGCGCGCCGCATCTCGGCGCTTCCGGTCATGGGGGCGAGCGGCGCGTTCAGCACGTTGTCATGGGCGCCGGTCTCGTGCGCTGCGCCGGTCCCGGGATAGAGCGGCATCTGGTGCGAGGACGCAAACAGGGTGCGCTCCTCGTTCCAGAGCAGATCCTGCGTGCCGTTGCCGTGATGAACGTCGAAATCCAGAACGGCGACTCGGCTGAGGCCATGTTCGTCGAGAGCGCGCTTCGCCGCTATGGCTGCCGTGCCGAAGAGGCAGAAACCCATCGCGGTCTCCGTCTCGGCATGATGGCCGGGAGGACGCATGGCGACAAAGGCGGTTCGCGCCTCGCCGGCGATCACGGCATCCACAGCCGCATTGCAGCCCCCGACCGCGTGAAGCGCGGCATCGAGCGAGCCGGGCGAAACATGCGTATCTGCATCCAGCGCCACAAAGGACGACTCCGGAATTGCCGCCTCGATCCGGTCGAAATGACGCGCAGGATGGCACCGCTCGACCTCGGCGCGCGCGGCGCGCGGCGCGTCATGCCACTCCAGGCCTTCCAGTTCCGACAGCGCGGCGTGCACGGCTTCGGCTCTCGCCACGCGCTCGGGATGGCCGGGCGGAGTCACATGCGTGAGCGCGGAGTCGTGCCAGTAAATGCCAGTCATGCCCCATAGGTCGCAATTCGGGAGCGAATGCGCAATCACATCTTTCCCGGCCCGGCTGGGTGCCGGCCCGACCGACGCCAGCAGCCAGTTTCCGGACCAACAGACTTCAGCCGGTGCCGGACTGCCCCGCACACGCGAGAGCCAGGCGTCGTCGGCATGAACCTCGGGTCGAAGGACTTCGCCGTCCTGCCGGAGGCCGGCGAGCGCCTGCGCCTCCCCGCGAGCCGGAAGCTGAAGGCGTCGCTCCGGCGGCCGAAGCGCCTTCAGGGCATCCTGTGGCGCAAGGAGAAGGGCAGCAACCGTCACCGGATTGCCAGGCAGAAGGTCGCGCGCCTTCACCTGCGGGTGGCGGACCAGCGACAGGCGATGCCCGACGCGACCCGCGGAGAGCGACCATGCCGGCAGGCGAAGCACGGATCGCTTCCCGGACGAAGCGACCTGGCAGACCGAAGGCCCGGCATTCCGACAATTGCGGGATTGGGCGGAATCCCGTTGGAATCCGCAGGAGGAAAAGGCCGGCCCCGAGCGGGACCGTCGCCGCCCGTGAATTCACGGGATCGCGTGGACAGGTCAGGGTCGGCGCCACGGCCGCCAACGACGGCGCCGCGGCCTGCCGGGCGCCGGAGAGGAGGTTCGGTGGCGGCAAGACGGTCAGGGCGCCTCCGCGACGCGTCTCACGCCGCTTTCGATGTCCGAGATCGCGCCAGGAGTCTCGCGGGCGATGAGTTCCAAGCCGCGCAGCAGCTCGACCCGAGGGCGGCACGCCTCCATGTCGCGGTCCGGGAACACGCTCCCGAGGATCCCGCAGGCGTCCGCGAGACCGATCAGGGCCGCGTCGCGCGGCTCGGGAATGCCGTCGGAGAACAGCGCGCGCTCGAGACGCATCGCGACGTCCTGCTGCACCCTGCGGTCGACGACGGCAGCGCGCATCCCGCCGAGGGCGCCGTAGAGGCTGCCCTCGGGAAGGCTCGCGATGCCGAGCCGGACGAGGCTCAGCGTCGCCGTCTCGCGGGCGACCTGCGCCTCCCGTCCCGACAGCGCCGCGATCCAGCCGCGCGCGTCCATGGCCTCTCCCTGCCGGACGATCCGCGCCAGCACACGGTCGGCCACGAGATTGGCGGTCGGGGTCGGGTCGACGACAAACAGGGTCTCGGGGTCGGTGTCGATCCGGCCGGCGAAGGCAAGGTCCATGAGCACCGAACCCGCGACGGCGCAGTCGAAGGCGGGCCCGGCGACCGAAAGGGCGGCGGCATCATCAACCCCCGCGAGGAGGAGCATGATCTCCTCGGTGAAGCCCAGCACGGCGGATCGATCCCGTTCAGGTCCCGGCACTAGCTGCAGGCCTCCGGGCAGCCGGCAACCTCGTTCGCCGTCTCGACGCCGTTCGTGATGGCGCCGTTCATGACCGGCGACCGCATGAAGTCGCCCGCGATGCGGAGGCTCTGCAGGTCTTCCGTCATGTCCTGCCGCATCCGTGTCATGGCGGTGAACATGCCGGGCAGCCCCTTGCAGACCGTTTCGCGCCAGCGGCACACGCGCGCAAGGACCACGTCCTCGCACCGCGGAAGCGCAGAGCCCGGAGGCGCCTTGGCACGGGCGTCCGCCAGCAGCGTGCGGGCGATCCGCTTGTCGTCGAGTTCCGGCAGGTCCCTGGCGCGGCTCTTCCCGCAGGTCTCGTCCGCGTCCAGGTCCGCGATGCGCTGCGGTGCGTGCTCGCGCGGTCGAGGTGCTTCGCGTCGGCCTTGAGGCGCGTGACCAGCTTCAACGCCGTCCATGCGCCCCGGAGCGACAGGACTCCGGGCGTGCGGAACGGCCCGATGTTCCTGAACAGCGTGCCCCGAGAGGTGATCGGCGTCGTGACGACCCGGCGCCCGTGCCTGTGCCAGCCGATGGCCATGCCGAGGCTGGCCAGCGGCACGCCCGGCTCTTCGCACAGACGGAACGTCGTGTCGCGGGAAGCCGGGAAGAAGTCCGCCTGAGCGCCAGATCCAGCCCCGCCATGCACGAAAGGCAATCGGCCAGGGTTCTCCCCGGCCTCGTGGATCAGCTTGCTCAAGGTGTCCTTTCCCAGGTGCAGGTGCCAATGGTAACGACCAGGTTGTCGGGAAGATATTGCGTGTCGTAAGGGCAGTTGCCTGACACATCAACATACTTTCCAGTGCCGCCCTCAATGCGAAATGCGCCCGTGCCGCCGCCACCTGCTTCTGTATCGCCGTCATCGCGGCGGGCAAGCAGGTAGAGTTCGTCACCGTCAACGTCAGTCACTGTACATGACGCTTCCAGGCTAACGGCACTGTCTTGCACCGTGCGGGCGCGCACGAAGCACCGTACAAGGCCAGCCTGGTCCTGGACGAAAGGCGGGCCGCTGCTCTCAATGATCGTGTTGGTGCCCGCAAGGATGCCGCCGGTTACCTTCCCGCCCGCATAGCTTAACGTCGTGTAGTCTCGAACATAGCTTTGCAGCATTCGAAAGGCGCCCGCATCCTGCGCGTAGGACGCGCCTTGCGAGACAAGTTGCATCGAGACCGCCAAGGCCGTTGCTGCGACCAACTTTATCTTCATGTCCCTTCTCCCACGTGAGTCCGGAATCCACTTGGCTCTCTCATGCACTCCGTGCAACGCCGATCCTATTTCTGGCGCGGGACGCACGGCAACAGGAAATTGGCGGCAACGGTCGCGCCGCATCTCGTCGCCGGTCCGGCCCTGTTGGCGGCTCCAGGAGACGCCGTCGTCCGTGACGTCGATCTCGAAGTGATTCCCGACCTTGCGGCAATTGGCATCCCGGCCCACCCGACGGTCGATGGCCTCGCGTCCCTTCAGCCGTCCCGAGCGCACCGACGCCACGATCGCCTCCAGCGCCTCCTCGGCGGCCTGATGGAGGCTCTTGCGCTTCCGGGCCCGCTCCTCGCGCAGCCTCGGGTCAAGGCAGGCCATCAGCCGTTCGCCGGGGAAGTCCGACCCGCCGATCATGGTGTTCCGTAAGGACAGGAGCGGGAGCCCGGGCATCAAGCCTTGAATGGACGCCCAGGGAACCGCAGGCCCGGCTTGCACGCCGATACAGGTCGAAACATGGTCGCGCCAATCGCCCGCTCGATCGGATCGTCTTGATGGACGAGCTGCCGCCCGAGGGTTGCGGCTGTCCGTCTCGGCATGGGCCTCGCCCGCGCCGCTGCACCGGATCAGAAGCTCATCTGCAGGTGCGCGGAGGCCGCACGGTTCCCGGATTCCCCTTCGTACTCCAGGCCGACGGCGACCCGCGCGCCCTCCCCGACCGGCAGGCCGTAGCCCAGGGC
>VYCX01000068.1 GCA_009843725.1 Boseongicola sp. SB0675_bin_26 | reverse complement strand
ATCACCTCGGCGGGAAGGTCGCGCCGCCGACGGCTGTCGCGGCCCAGGGACCGCAGGGCCGCGCGCACCGCCTCGCGCGGATACACGCGCGCGATCACGCTCACGCCGAGATGGTCCGAAAGACGCGTTCCTCCGGCGAACCCGGCCGCCGTCCGTGCCATCGCGGGAACCTCGACAGGTTGTGCCGTCCCCGCCATTGCGGCACAGGAAATTCCTTAAAGCAACAGTACTGCCTTTACGGTGTTCATCCAGCACTCCTAGGCGGGGTTGACTTGAAACTTCCCGTCGCAAAACTCTTCAGCCGTGCGTCGAGGTCGGGCGACTTGTGTGAGGAGACGTTCGATTCAATTTATGCTATAGGTCCAAGAACCGCTAACCAATTGAGTACCACAGGTCCATTCATTGAGCGGACTGTTCGCGACATATGGATCGCTGCTGCGGCGATAGCAAACTTTGTCCTGTCCGCTATAGACGAAACCGCGTTCTACATCATAGACAATGTCATGGAAAACGCAGCGTTGTGGGGCGTTCATGCCCTCGCAAAACTCAACGACAGGAATGTAGTCCCAAATGTCAGACAACAAGCGAACCTCGCCAGCTTGAACGGACGTGTGTGGGAAAAACAGTGAAGTTACAACTGCTACACACAGCATGCGCAAGTGCATCTTGGCTTCTCCCTCGTCTGAAAGACGAGTTCCTGTTCTGGCGTACTGCCAGCAACGCAACGCGAGTGTACTCTGGAGTTGCTGCGCGGGCAACCATCCGTTCAGATGGCGGAATCAGGAGACCGGCCGGTCGACGGGCCTCTAACGAACCTTGAATGCGAGAAAGCGCTCCGCCGTCATCGCCCTCGCACGCGAAGCTCGTCGCGACAAGGTCCTTTGCTCGACTGGCATGCCCCTCGCGGACCGCCAGGGGAAAGGGCTCCGCTGGCCCTTGGATTGGGTGCCGAGCATTGATGCGCGAGATCCGTTGCTGCCACAGACTGGCAGCCTCACCGGCAAAATGGGGTCATGCCCTTTGGTCCCCAGACTTCAGGACGCAACCGTTGTGAACCGAAGATCAGGAACGCGGGCACCGGTGCACCCGTCCCCCGAGGATCGCCCGACGTGATCGAAGACGTGGCCTCGCGTGGCCTCGGCCACGTGCCGTGTCAGACGCCCGTTCTCAGGCTTGTGAATGCGCTCAACCTCTTTGTCCTCCCAGGTGTCGGTGACCGCGAACGACCGGCCGGGGAATTGGCATCTTTCGCGATCAAGACCCGTTTGCTCCGCGAGCGGTCGGGCAACGAGAAGCTCCATGCGCCGGACGTCCACCTTGAACTCTCACGGAGCGGACCTGCCCGCGTTCCGTGAGCAGACACAGGTCGCAGGCTTGACATCCCTGTCGGCCATGCGGTGCTGGTTCGTCCACACGGACCGGAGTGCGTGACCAGCTTCCAGACGTGTCCATGTCAAGGCAACTCTGCCGTGACCGATGCAACGCGACGCAGTGCGGCTCCAATGGTTCGGCGGGTGAGCGAGCGGCGCTCCGTCGCAAGTCCCGGGTTTCCCGTCCTACGGCACTCTTCACTTCCTTGCGTTTCGTCGAACTCTTCCATTTTGCCTGGCACTCGTCCGCAGGATGGCCCTCGCAGTCAATCCGCGTTGACGCGTGGCTGGATCATGCGAACCAAATCGCCTTGGGCCTTGCCGGCCTGGTCAGCTTCGGCCGGATCGTTCCAGCAGATCACGGACTCGTGGCTCTGCCAACGATACATGCAAGGTGCTGACCCGGCGGCCGCCTCAGACAGCCTTCTTCGTCGACGTGCAATCGCGCACGGCGCAGCTTGAGTTCAAGGCATGTTTCCCCGATGGCCGATGGCACAAGCACCGCCGCCGGTGGATGTCACCGCAATGCGCCGGCGCAAGTGGGCCGGTCGCGCTGCTCGCGCTCGTTGCATGAATCGCAGGCAGAGCTTCGCGGCATCACAAAGAGGCCACATGGGAATCATGCCCTGCAGGTTTCGTTCCGTTTACATTGCCCAGGCACGCGACTACCGTCCCGGCGGTTCGAAGGATGCGGGAGCCATGGAAGAGACCAAGATGCAGGAATTGCGGCATGATCGTGCCAGCAGGCCGCTGGAATCGAGAACGGCCCTCGTGACCGGATCAAGTCGTGGAATTGGCGAAGCCACCGCAAGGGCGCTGGATGAAGCTGGCGCGCGCGTGATCCTGACCGGACGAACCGTTCCCGATCTCGATCGCGTCGCTGCCGGCCTCGGCAACGAGCCGATCATCATTCCCGCAGATCTTTCGGAGGCTGGCGCGGGCACCCGTCTGGCGGAGGCAGCGATATCCAGGGCTGGAGGCGTGGACGTGCTCGTCAACAATGCGGGCTTCCCGATCAGGGGCGCACCAGAGGAACTCGCGGAAGCGGATCTCGACAGGATTCTCGCGATAAACGTCCGGTCGCTTCTCATGCTTGCGGCCGGTTTGGGTCCGACGATGATCGAGCGAGGTCGTGGATCAATCATCAACGTCTCGTCAGTCGCAAGCTTGAGAGGCCCGATCGGTCGGGTCGCGTACACGGCCACCAAGGGCGCAATAGACGCAATGACGCGGGCTCTCGCCGCTGACTGGGGGCCAAAGGGAATTCGTGTCAACGCAGTCAATCCGGGCATCATCAGAACGGCGATGTTCGAGTCACGTCAGGAAGACATGACGGCTGTCGCGCAGGCCATGGCAAGGCGAGTGGCCCTTGGCAGGCTCGGTGAACCAAGGGACGTCGCTGATGTGATCGTGTTCCTCGCATCCGATGCAGCGGGCTACATTACCGGAGAGACAATTTCGGTTGACGGCGGCATGGTGCACGCCATGACCGCGCATGAGGGATCCGGTTAGCCAAGGCCGCCGCGTCCGGGCCCTGCCATTGCATCACTTTCATCCGACGCGCTGCACCGCGTCTGCCGGACCCGGCCATCCGGTCGGGCCATTCAACCTGTGCCGCGTGTCAAGGCGATGTTGGCAAGAACATACTCGTACAGTTCGAGGGCTTGCTTCGGATCTGACCTTGCGAGCCGTTCCTTCGCTGCGGGCGTGAGCAGAAGCGTGCGGCATTGCACCTCTGCAATCGTCGCGAGGTTCGCGGCAGCCGGGCCAAATGCGCTGCCTGGCTCGATCACGTCGCCCGCCGAGAACTGGATGAGCCGGTTGCCTGTCGAGTCATGCTGTGACGCCCGGCCGTCCTGAAGAAGCTGCATCCCCTCACCCGGCACGCCGGGGGCGGCTATCGAGTCCCCGGGCGCGTATGTTCGCGGTTCCAGAAATTCCTCGATTTCGTGGATCAGCTGTTCAAACCTCGCCAGCCGTTCCAGGTGGAGCTCAAGGTCTTCCACGACCCTGTCCAGAAGCTGTTGCCGCTCGCTCCTTTCCTGTCCGAGCTCGCGCCTCCAGTTCTCGATGATCATGTCCTCGCATTTCTCGATCGCGTGGTCTTCGTCAGCCTCCATGACCAGTTCCTGAAGAGTCTCCTTCGGGAGCTCGGACCTGAGCGTGGCCCCGAGTCGATCCGATGCTCCGAAGATCACGACAGTGACGCCTTCCGTGTTCGCGGCCCTGATGAACCGTGCCAGTGCATTGACCGCCGAGAAGTCGAACCCGGACACGTCCTTGAATCCGAGAAGCATGAAGTGCGGGACAGGATCGTCTTTCAGGGAGAGCCTTAGCTGGTCGGCCAAGCGATATGCCGTGCCGAAGAACAGGTAGCCACGCAGCGTGCGCGCCTGGGCACGCTGTCCTTCGGCAAGAAGTATGGCACGGTCCGGAATCGGGCGTGTCTTCCTGCTTTGGCGCTCCCGCAGCGTGTACCGGCTCTCGATCATTTCCATCCTGCTCAGGCTGATGACGAATATGGCCGAGGTGAAGAGCATGCCGACCCCGACGCCTTCGAGAAATCCGAAGACAACGATCGTCAAAAAGACGGCTGCAATGACCGCGTAATCTGTCAAGACGAGCTTCCGCCAGCTCCTTACCAGCCACTCGTCGACCATTTGCATTCCCAGGAACAGGAGGACGCCGGCAATCAGGTGAACCGGAAACAGCCTCAGGAGCGCATCGCCTGTCAGCAGGACAAAGCCCAGCGTGAGCGCCGTCACAAGTCCGGTGAGACGCGTCATGGCACCGAACAGCGAGTTTCGTATGCTTGTAAGCGCGATCAGGCATCCCGGGGGCGCGCCACCGACTCCGGTGAGTGCGTTGGCCCAGCCTGCGGCCTTGAATTCATGGTTCCAGTCGAGGTCGCAGTTGGCCGCGAGCTCTATCCCGCCGAGATTCATGACAACGCAAATCAGCGTCACCGCAACCAGTATCAGGATGTTGGGGATCTGCTGTACCATCATCCCCCAATCGATGAGCGCCAGATCCGAGACTCCGAAGGGAGGCCAAAGTCCCGCGCCTGCCTCAACGGAAAACAGCAGCCCGGCCTCCCTGGCCTCGTCCGCTGACATTCCGAACGCCGCGATCGCGGCATGAAACAGGATTGCGGCCACGGCAAAGGCCGCAGGAAAGACGTAGAACCTTCCCCAGATCCGCATCAGCGCGAACAGGCCAATGCCGAAGCCGATGCCGATGCCGATGCCGGCGAACCGCAGGGTGTCGGCTTCCAGACGGACGAGGCCATCAGGGTTCCTGATCGCGATGCCCATCAGCTCCAGGGCCAGGACGCATGCCAGGCCGCCGGTTCCTGCGATGAACCCGCCGGCCACCGGGTATGGAATGAAGCGAAAGAAGCTCGCGAGCCGGAAATGCCCGATCGCCAGGAAGCAGAGGCCGGTGACGGCGGTTCCGATCAACGCCGCAGAGACGGCAGTCACGAACAGGGGCTGGCCAGCCAGGTTAATGGATCCCGCAATCACGACCATCATCACGACGGAAGGCATGGGCGCGCCCGCCATTGCACCCGGCAAGCCGCTTGTCAGCGCGATCACGGTTCCGATCACGCAGTAGCCGAAAAGCACGACTCCCGCCCCGACCGCGAAATGGTCGGAAAGCGGCCCGCTGAAGATTATGGCCGCCATGGAAACGCTGAACACGAGAATCAGCACCGCCGAGATCAACCCGCAGAACAAGGCGGGCACGGCCTTCTCCGACCGGACGTCGCGCGCGAGTTCGGTGGCGAGGGAGGTTATGGCATTGGCTACTGCCACGGGCCGGGTCCGCTCTTTCCGTTTCGTTCCCACGCTTGCCTCCGCATTCTCAGCAGCAGCGGGGCAGTTCCAGTCATGCACAGCGCTGCACCGACGGCGATCGTGGAAGCTTTGTCAAGCGGCGGCACGGACAGCAGGATGCCGCCAATGACCAGGCAAGCTTTCGCCGCGAAGGCCGAAACGGTCGGGTTTCGAGTGCCGGTCAGCCCCAGCGAGACTGCTGCAAGCCCGATGAGCGTCAGCGCCGACACGGCAAGAATCTCCAGGGCGCTCCCCCGCATCAGAAGCTGGGGACGGAAGATGAAGGCGAACGGAACAAGGTATTTGGGCATGCCGAGCGCGGCTGCCAGCCAGCCGGTCGTCCAGTAATTGCTCTTTGCAATGGAGGCTGCGGCATAGGCGGCCAACGCGACGGGCGGCGTGATCATTGCCGCAAGGGCGGCATAGAAGACGAACAGGTGGGCGTCCAGAAGCTCTACGCCGAGTTGCACGATCGCGTGGCTGATCAGCAGCGCCACCAGCATGTATGCCAGGCTGGAGGGGATGCCGAGGCCCAGAACGATGCATGCCAGGAACGAGCAGATCAGCAGCAGAAGAAGATTTCCGGTTGACCACTCTATCATCAGTGCCGGAAGCTTCGTCCCAAGACCTGTCAGCAATACGGTGCCGGCAATTATCCCGAGGGCAAGGCAGGCAATGGCGACATCGATCAGTTCCCGCCCGCTGTCGACAAGCGCCTGCAACAGCTTTCCCGGCGTTATGCGCACGCTCCAGGGGAGGCTTGCCGCCAGGCATGCAGCCATGGCGATCATCACCGAAGTCTGCAGCGGATTGCGGTTTGCCAGCAGGTACACCAAGACACCCAACGCGCAGAGGAACGTCACGAGACCGGGATGCAGGAGGGCGGACGTGACGGAAGGCTGGCCGTGACCCGTCTTGACGGCGTGCGGCTGACCTGGCGTCTCCATGTGGCGAATCCGCAGCCAGACGCCGAAGCCGAGAACCAGGAAGTACAGCGTTGCCGGGATCAGCGCGGCCACGATGACGTCCACATACGCGACATCGAGAAGCACGATCATCAGGAACACGGCGAACCCCATTACCGGCGGCATGATCTGGCCGCCGCTCGATGCCGCCGCCTCGATCGCCGCCGCGAGTTCCCTGCGAATCCCGACCCGCCTCATGAGCGGGATGGTCATGTTGCCCGAAATGTAGACGTTGCCCATCGTGCTTCCCGACACTGTGCCGACGAGCGCACTCGACATGACGGCCATCAATGGCGGGCCGGTACGTCCGGTTCCAAAGAACGCTCGGGACAGGCCCATCACGAAATCCATCGCACCCACCTGCTGAAGCACTTTCCCGAGAATCAGAAACAGTGCCATGTACTTGAGGCAGGCGCTCATGGCGAAACCCATGATTCCCGCATCGTTCAGGTACAGGAACGAGATGATCCGTTCGAGGCTGAATCCCCTGTGCCCCCCAAGCCAGACCGGCAGATGCTGTCCGAAGAACAGGTACAGGAGGAACATTGCCGTCACGGCAGCCAGACCGCTTCCGAGGCAGACCTTCACGGCGACCAGAATCAGGTAGACACCCGCGATTCCAACCATGATGTCAGTGCTGTTCGGGATTCCCTCGCGATAGGGCATTTCATGCGCGTTCAGGATGATGTAGCCGAAGACTGCGAACCCGATCAGCAAATGGGCGATCTGGAAAGCGACGGCAAGCCAGCTGCGCGGCCGCATCGAAACAAAGAATGCCGAAACCGCAAGCAATCCCAGCGTTGCGCGTTCAGACAGCGGGAAGCCAGGATACCAGTAGTTGTACAGGGCGTACAGCGGCACTGCCAGAAGCAGAATTGTCCGGACCTGTTTCTGCGCCGTTTCCGCGATTCCACGAATCATTGCTGTCCGCGCCCGTCATCGCTGGCGGATTCCTCTATTCGGAATCCCAGAGGCCAACCTCCTTCCAGTACCTGATGGCACCGGGATGGTAGGGGAACGGGTCGGACGGCGACGTGAATATGGCCGGGTTCTCTATGGCCGCCTGGACGGCGGGCAGGAGGAGAACGACCTGTTCCATGTTCTCGTGCAATGTCTTGACGATCTCATAGGCCGCCTCATCCGGAAGTTCGTCCGTGGCGGTCAGGGCAGACATGGTCAGGCTGGGGCCATGGTTCAAGAAATCCAGCCCCGGCAGCGAACCTGGCTCGAAGGCGAACACCGTGAATCCCGCCTCTTCAAGCGCAGCCTTGTCAGTCTTGGCCCAGACTGCCTCGTTCGCGCTGGCATACTCCTCGATGATGGCAGCCAGCTTCGTGCCGACCGTCCATGCGAGGGCGGCATCAACCCGCCCCTCCGCCAGGAACCGGTATCTGTCCTGCGACCCGAGTGGAACCTCCTCCACGTCGTCAATCCACGCAACGCCCTGGCTCCTCCAGAACGGCTCATGAAGGGCTGAAGTCCTGATGCTCGAGCCCAGGCCCACGCGCTTTCCCTTGATGTCCTCGAAGTTCTCGATTCCCGCCCCCGGCCGGGCGATCAGGTGCCCGACAATGTGAACGAAACCCATCAGGGTCCGGATCTCCTTGAAGGGCTCCTCGCCGGCCTCGAGGTTGCGGCCATGCCAGGCATTCCTCATTGCAGAGCCGGTAACGCTGGCAATTCCGAGTTCTGCCTCGCCGCGCCGCATCATCCGCGAGTTTTCGATGCTGCCTCCGGTTACCGCAACTTCGAACCTGCCGTCGGGAAACTTCTCGGAAAACACTTGCTGCATAGCGGTTCCGAGGATGTGAGGCGTCGACCCGACCGAAGCCGTCCCCACGGTGAACCCTTCAAGCGCGTGTGCCGGTGAAAGCGTCGCCTGCATCGGCAACAGGAGCAGTGCTGCCGCAGCGCACACGGCCTTTGCATTTTTGTAGCCTCGAGCGCAAGCCCCGAATGGCCTGGTCAAACCGGCAGGACAATCGCATGCTGAAGTCATTCGTTTTCTCTCCCTCAAGTTCAAGAAGCGGCAATTCTTACGGGACATGGATAGAAATTTAGCTGAGTCGGCGTCAAGAAGCTTTTCCGTTCTCCGAAGAAGTCACGATCCAGCGCCGCCGCCGCAGGCATCTGTTCATACATGGTGCACGTCTGGACATAAAAAGACATGCCTGTACCATGGTAATGCCGCCAGGCAACGTCTGGCGCCGCATGGAAGCATGCACATCTCACGCCACCTTGCAATCATGCGCGAATCGGGCATGGAATCGGGGCGCCCTGATTCGGGCCGCCGGATGGCCGCGGCGCGGGGGCAGGGACAGGACTGCGAGGAGGCTGCGCGCGGCGGGAAGACCTTGGCGAAGCGCGGCGAGAGGCGCGAGCGGGAGGCATCGGACCATGCGGATTCCGGCGACGGACGGGCTGCGGCCGGGCGGGGACGGCCCCGCCGAAGGGCGATTCGGGGTTGACGGCGGTCCGAGGACGCCGGACGCCGGACTTTGGCGACGGCCGGCGGGCGACGGGCCGTTCCGGCTGTCGCTGGAGGCGAGCCGCCGCGCGGCGGACGGCGAGGACGCCG
>VYCX01000070.1 GCA_009843725.1 Boseongicola sp. SB0675_bin_26 | reverse complement strand
GGAAGCTCTTGATCGAATCGAACAGCAGGAGCATCACGGCGTCCAGCCAGCGCGGACCGTAGCCTGCAACAAGGCCCAGCACGACCCCGATCGCCAATGACGTGGCCGTTGCGAAAAGGGCGACCGAAAGGGCAATGCGCCCGCCGTGAAGAACGCGGGAAAACAGGTCCCGTCCCAGGTGATCGGTGCCAAGAAGGTGCTCGACGGATGGTCCCTGGAACCGGTCGCGCGGAGAGATTCGCGAGGGATCAAATGACGTGAGAAAGTCGGCAAACATCGCGCCGCCCACCATCAGGAGGACCAGCGCGATGCCGAACGCTCCGAGAGGTTCCCTCAATACGCGCATCATCGTGCGCGTCCGCTCGTTCCTGCGGAGTTCAGAGACGGCTGCGAACACGGGGATCCAAGGCTCCTACGATCAGGTCGGCCACGAGGTTGAGAAGGACGAAGAGGATTGTGGTGACCAGCACGGCACCGGTCACGAGCGGGTAGTTGCGGGTGAGAATCGCGTCATAGACAAGCTTGCCCACGCCGGGCCGGGCAAAGACGATCTCGGCAAAGACCGCGGACGACAGCATCTGCCCGATGCCCACCCCCAGCAGCGTCACGGTCGGCAGGATGGCAATGGTCAACGCATAGCGATAGGTGATCATGCGCTCCGGCAGGCCAAAGGCGCGTGCAGTCCTGATGTGCTGCGATTCCAGGACCTCGAGCATCGAAGCCCGGACCATCCGGGCGATGTAGCCAACCCAGCCAAGCCCCACTGCGAGGGACGGAAGGATCAAGTGGACGAGCTGGTCCCCGATGTCGCCAGGCTCGCCGGCGCCAATGGCAGGAAGCCAGCGCAGGGCGACGGCAAAGATCAGAAGGGCGTAGATGGCCACGACGAAGGACGGTACCGCGATGACCGCCACGGACAGGACGCCGACTATCCGATCAGCCATTGTGCCGCGTTCGACCGCCGCCCAGCAGCCGAGTGGAATGCCAAGTGCCACCGACCAGCTGATTCCGCCCAAAATGAGTGCCAGCGTGTATGGAAGCTGCTCCATGACCACCGTTGCAACGGGGCGGTCAGACAGCACGTCGCGCCCGAGATCGCCTTGCCATGCCGCGGAAAAGAAGTTCCAGAACTGGATCCAGACGGGCTTGTCGAGCCCCATCTTGATCCGAAGCCCTTCCCGCATTGCCTCGGTCGCACGCGGACCGAGGGCCACGGCTGCAGGATCGCCGGGAATGAGATAGATCATGCAGAACAGGAGGAGCATCGCCACCGAGACGATGACCACGGCAAGTCCAAGGCGTTTGGCTGAGTATCGCAACATGGGACCGGGTGCTCTGGCAGGGACCTTTGCGCGTCAGGCGGGCGTGAACCGGAAAGGGATGAACGGACCGTCCTGTCGCGTGTCCGGTCGGGGCCTTTCGTGGAAACTCATCTCGGGCTCCTTGGCGATTGCTTCAAAGGTCGCTTGGCGTTCCGGGCGAAATGGCTGCTCACTCGAGCGATTCGTTCGTGTACTGGCAGCATGTGTACACCGATAGTGACACAGAAAATCCGGTTGAGAAGGGAAGCTCTCGCAAATCTTTGCGGGCTGAGCGGATTTCCTCCGCTGAGCGGCTGAATTTGCAGCCAAGGTCCCGGAAAACGGGGCCTGCGCCGCATGACGGAGCTGCGTGGCTGGAAGGACGTGGCCGTCAATCGGCGCGCTGGCGGCCTTTCCGGTCTCGCCAAGGGTCGCAGGATCCAGATCGTTGTCGGCTACGGCCGCTTCGTCGGCCGGAACATGATCGAGGTGGACGCCGACGGCGCAAGGTCGACCGTCTCGTTCGAGCAGCGTGTCGTCGCCGCGAGCTCCGTGTCCGTGACGCTGCCCTTCATCCTGCACGTCCGGTCTTCGGCCGGCCGCCTGGCAGTCGGGCGGCTTGACGCGTTCGCCGAGGTGCGAGACCGTCTGTCGCACTTTCCCGGATGGCCCAGGCACGAACGACCCCCGCCTTCCCGGCAGGGCCGGCATCGTGCTTCGGCGCGGCGCTATCCGTCCAGCTCCACCAGAAGGTCCTTGGCGTCGATCTGCGTGCCGGGGGCCACATGCACGGCCTTGACCACCGAATCGCGGTCGGCGTGGATCCCGGTTTCCATCTTCATCGCCTCGATGGTCAACATGAGGTCGCCTTGCTTGACCTGGGCTCCTTCATGCACTGCGACCGAAGCGACGATTCCAGGCATCGGCGCGCCGACATGGCTCGTGTCGGATGCATCGGCCTTGATGCGCGTCACGACCGCGCTTTGCGCCGAGCGGTCGGCAATGCGCACGGTTCGAGGCTGCCCGTTCAGCTCGAAGAACACCTTGGCGATGCCCTCGTCGTTGGTGGCCGCCACGGCCTGAAGCTGGATTTCCAGCGTCACCCCCGGGTCGATCTCAACGGAGATCTCCTCGCCCGGTTCCATGCCGTAGAAGAACGTGCGCGTCGGCAGGGTGCGAACCGGCCCGTAGACGTCATGGCGCTCGGTGTACTCGGCAAACACCTTGGGGTACATGAGATACCCGCCAAGGTCTTCATCGTTGAATTCCCGTTCGAACCTGTCGTTGATCTCGCGCCGCACCGCTTCAAGGTCCACGGGCGCCAGGTCAGCGCCGGGCCGTGTTGAGACAGGCTTCTCGCCCTTCAGGACCTTCTTCTGAATGTCCTTGGGCCAGCCGCCCGGCGGTTGCCCGATGTCCCCGCGCATCATGCCGACAACGCTTTCCGGGAAGGCGACCTCGCGCTTCGGATCAAGGACATCCTCGACGCTGAGCCCTTGGCTCACCATCATCAGGGCCATGTCCCCCACGACCTTCGACGTGGGGGTTACCTTCACGATGTCGCCGAACATCCTGTTCACGTCGGCATAGGCCTGGGCGACCTCGTGCCAGCGCTCCTCCAGTCCGAGCGAACGGGCCTGGGCCTTGAGATTCGTGAACTGGCCGCCCGGCATTTCGTGCAGGTAGACCTCGGAAGCGGGGGCCTGGAGGCCGGATTCGAACGCGGCGTAGTGACCGCGCACCGCCTCCCAGTAGTTCGAGATTTCCCGAATCGCGCCGATGTCGAGACCCGTGTCGCGCTCCGATCCCTTGAGGGCCTCCACCACGGTGCCGAACGTGGCCTGCGACGTGTTGCCCGAAAGCGCGTCCATTGCGCAATCCACGGCATCGACGCCGACCTCTGACGCGGCGAGGATCGAGGCACAGGCGATTCCGGCCGTGTCGTGCGTGTGGAAGTGGACGGGCAGCCCGACCTCCTCCTTGAGGGCCTTGACAAGGGCACGGGCGGCAGCCGGCTTCACGAGACCCGCCATGTCCTTCAAGCCAAGGACATGCGTGCCGGCCTTCTCCAGCTCCTTGGCCGTCGAGACGTAGTACTTGAGGTCGTACTTGGCGCGATCCGGATCGTGAATGTCACCCGTGTAGCAGATTGCGGCTTCGAGGATCCTGCCGGTGTCGAGAACCGCGTCCATCGAGACGCGCATGTTCTCGATCCAGTTAAGGGGATCAAAGACCCGGAAGAGATCGACGCCGTTATGGGCTGCACGCTGAATGAAGAACTGGACCACGTTGTCGGGATAGTTGGTGTAACCGACGCCGTTGGAACCCCGGACGAGCATCTGGGTCAGAAGGTTCGGCATTGCGGCGCGGAGGTCGCGGAGGCGCTGCCAGGGGCATTCCTGCAGGAACCTGTAGGCCACGTCGAAAGTGGCGCCTCCCCAGCATTCGACGCTGAACAGGCCGGGCAAGTTCGCCGCGTAGGCCGGAGCCACGTTGATCATGTCGATCGAGCGCATCCGCGTGGCGAGCAGGGACTGCGGCCCGTCCCGCATGGTCGTGTCGGTAACCAGGACACGTTCCTGTTCCAGCATCCATCTTGCAACGGCCGTGGCACCTTCTTTCTCCAGAAGATCGCGCGTGCCCGGCGCCGGGCCGCGGGTCTGGAGCGCCGGCGGCACCGGTTCGCGGAGGCTTGCGGGTGGCTTGGGGCGGTCCTGCGTCTCAGGGTGGCCGTTGACGGTCACGTCCGCGAGATAGGTCAGGATACGGGTCGCGCGGTCGCGTCGCGGCTCGAAGTCGAAGAGCTCGGGCGTCTCGTCGATGAAACGCGTGTGATACTCGTTGTTGAGAAACGTCGGATGCTTCAGCAGGTTCTCGACAAAGGCGACGTTGGTGGACACCCCGCGAATCCGGAATTCGCGAAGCGCGCGGTCCATCCGGGCAATCGCCGCCTCGGGAGTGGGCGCCCAGGCGGTGACCTTCTCGAGAAGCGAATCATAGTAACGCGTGATGACCGCCCCCGAATAGGCCGTGCCCCCGTCGAGCCGGATCCCCATTCCGTTCGCGCCCCGGTAGGCCGTGATGCGCCCATAGTCCGGGATGAAGTTGTTGGTGGGATCTTCCGTCGTGATCCTGCACTGGATGGCGTGGCCGTTGAGGGCGACGTCGTATTGCGACGCCATTCCAGTCGCTTCCACCAGGCCCTTGCCCTCGGCAATCAGGATCTGGGCCTGGACGATGTCAATTCCGGTCACCTCTTCGGTCACCGTGTGCTCGACCTGGATGCGCGGATTCACCTCAATGAAGTAGAATTCACCGGAATCCATGTCCATCAGGAACTCGATGGTGCCCGCGCACTCGTAGTGCACTTCTCCGGCAATCTTCCTGCCAAGGCCAGCGAGCCTTTCGCGCTGCGCACCGGAGAGGTAGGGCGCGGGTGCGCGCTCCACCACCTTCTGGTTCCGGCGTTGCACAGAGCAGTCGCGTTCCCAAAGGTGGTATATGTTTCCGCGGCTGTCGCCGAGAATCTGCACCTCTACGTGGCGCGCGCGCTGGACCATCCTTTCGAGATAGCCCTCGCCGCTGCCGAAGGCCGCTTCCGCCTCGCGCCGCCCTTCCAGGACTTTCTCCTCGAGCTCGTCGGGCGACATGATCGGGCGCATGCCGCGACCGCCTCCTCCCCAGGAGGCCTTGAGCATCATCGGATAGCCGATCGCTTCGGCCTGCTTGCGCACGAGTTCCATGTCGTTGCCGAGAACGTCCGAAGCGGGAATGACCGGCACCCCGGCCTTGATCGCGACCTTGCGTGCGCTTGCCTTGTCGCCAAGGGCGCGCATGGTTTCGGCCTTCGGGCCGATGAAGGTGATGCCGGCTTCAGTGCATGCCTCGACCAGCGCCGGGTTCTCGGAGAGCAGTCCGTATCCCGGATGAATCGCGTCGGCTCCGCTTTCCTGGGCGACCCGGATCACCTCTTCGATGGAAAGATAGGCCGCGACGGGGCCCAGCCCTCTCCCGATGCGATAGGCCTCGTCGGCCTTGAACCTGTGGAGGCACAGCTTGTCCTCTTCCGCGAAGATCGCGACCGTGCGCTTGCCGAGCTCGTTTGCCGCACGCATGACGCGGATGGCGATTTCGCCACGGTTGGCAATCAGGATTTTCTTGATCTCGGCCATCGTACGTCCCCGTCTGTCATGTGCGGCACGTGTTATCCGCCGGCGGTGGTGTCGGCAATCTCCGATTGGGCAGTGACGCGGCTCGGAGAACGGGAAGCCTGGATTCCGTGGCAGGTCCGGGACGCGGCCCTTCAGGAACGTGCGGCGCGTTCAAGTTCCTGGAATCGAGGACGGAATGACGCGAGCGGCAAGATCCGAGAGTCGCCGCGCGCCAATCTGGCCCATGTTCGCAGTCATGTCGTCCGACAGCACATGAACAAGGTGCGGCGGCCCTTTCCGGCCGAGCGCTCCGACCGCGTAGTGGAACGCGCGGCCCAGCATGACGAAGTCGGCCCCGAGGGCGAGGGCGCGAAGGATGTCGAGGCCGCCCATGACGCCGCTGTCGAAGACGATTGGCGTCCTTGGGACGGCATCGCGAATTGCGGGCAGGCATTCGATCGAGGCAGGACCGCCGTCGAACTGGCGTCCCGAGTGGTTCGAGACCCAGATGCCGTCAACGCCCATTTCGACGAGTCGTTTCGCATCCTCGGGCTTCTGGATGCCCTTGACGAGAAATGGGCCGTCCCAAAGCTCGCGTATCTCGCCAACGTCCTGCCAGCCCGGTTCGCCCCTGATGACATGTCCGGCATGGGCGACCGAATTGTAGTCTTCCGATTGGTCGACATAGTCCTCGCAGAACTTCAGGCTAGGAATGCCCTCCCGAAGCGTTCCCGACGTCCATGCGGGATGTAGCATCATCGAGAGAATCATGCCTGCGGTGATCTTGGGCGGTATCATCAGGTCGGCGCGCCGCTGACGCTCGCGGCGGCTGTCGACGGGGACGTCCACCGTCAGGACCAGCGTGTGGAATCCGGCTTCGCTCACGCGACGAAGCATGTCGGCGCGAAAGTCCTGGCGGCCCGGCATGTACATCTGGAACCAGCCCTGGTCGCCAATGGTCGGGGCCAAGGTCTCCGGCCGCACGGTTGCGACGTGCGACATGACGTAAGGAATGCCGGCCTCGGCGCAGGCGGCTGAGAGGATCTTCTCGGCCCCTGGCCACATGATGCCCGACATTCCGACGGGGGCGCATCCGAAGGGAAGGGGGTAGTCGCGTCCAAGAAACGTGGTGGACAGGTCGAATTCGAGGGATCCTTCCAGCACTGCGGGCCAGAAGCGGATGGCCTGAAGCGCGGACCGATTGCGCCGGGTCTGGTCCTCGTCGCCGGTCGAGCTGTCGAGGTACTCGAACACGAAGCGCGGCACACGTCGGCTAGCACGCAGCCGGAGGTCTGATACGGCGGGATAGCGCGTGTCGAGTTTCATGCGCGCAATTAGGCGCAATCGTCCGGATTTTGGAAGCGGATTCGTGACTTCACGCGCCGAAGTTGCCCGGTTGCGGGCGCTGCAACGTGCAGGCCGGGCATGGGCCGACCAATGGCAATTCATTAGGTTGGCAGGCTCGCGATGCCGTTCTGCGCGTGGCACGTCAGCGCCGCAGAAAGGACCAGATGCGGGTATCGCGGTCGCAATCAACGATCTGTGCCGGTTTGGCCTTGCCGGACCTCACGACCTTGTTGAGACCTTCGAGCGCGACGCTGAGACCGACGTGCTGCTGCACGGCGAGGGGAATTGACGCCGATCAGCACTGTAACCTAGTACCTCAACTTCTTTGGACTGACGGGCAAAGCGACTTCAGCTTGATGCGGGCGTCCTCGGTCCTGAACCGCCAGTCAACCGGTTTCGTCGAGCCGTTGCGCTCACGCTGCCATGCCGCGACCTCGCGGCACAGCGTCTCCCGGTCCGGGATCCGGCGGTCGAGGCACTGGCTGCGCAGGACGTTCATTTCCACCTCGGCCATGTTGAGCGAACTGCCATGCTTCGGCGTGTAGTGAATCTCGAAGCGGCCCGCGATGCGTGGCGCCTCCTCCGGGACGAAGGTCTCGTGGAGCGTCGAAAGCCGGTGGGTGTTCAGGTTGTCCATCACAAGGACGATCCGCTTGCCGGGGAAGTGAACGTCGGCGATGTCCCTGAGCACGCGGGCGAAGTCCTTCCGGGTGCGTCGGTCGGTGATCTCGACGTGGCGCCAGGCAAGCCAGCTTCACAAGCTCCGCCTCGCCGGCGCCGTCGAGCGTGCGCCTCTTCCGGTTGAGCTGGGCCTTGCGTTCCAGCGTCGCCTCCAGGCCGTCGAGAACGCATGGCCGGCGGACCCGCTCGACCGTCGCCGTGCCGATGCCGAGGACCGAGGCGATGTCCGCATCGGTGCGTGCGCCGTCCTCGCGACCCCGGTTGGCCAGCAGGAGCAGATGGGCGCGCTTGCGGCGTTTCGCCGACCCCTTCCCGCCGTCCACGATTTCCCGCAGGAAGCGGCGCTCGTCGTCATCCAGTTCCACGTGATGGATCTTTCTGCCTGATCCAGCCATTGACCCTTGCCTCTACAAGCCCGTCGCGCCCGCGTCGGGCCTGACGCCGAAACCCTGGTCGGGGCGCGCCAGGACCGCGCGGAACACCGGCTTGCTGTTGCTCTTTTGTGGCGGCAGAATGGCGACTGACTGTCAATCGGCAATGCGTCGCGCCAAGACCATGGCCGAACCAATCATTTCAACAGTGTTGTGGTGCTAGTGATACAGGTGGATTCCGGAAGCCAAACGATTGCGCCGATCAATGCCCAGGCAATGGCATTTCCTTAGCGATTCGGCGTCATTTCCTCAAGGATCCGCGCCTGTCCGTTTCAGGCGGCGCCTGCCTGTTCGGGACATTGCGGTCTTCAGGCTGCAGCCTTGCTCCTTCGGTTCCAGGTGCTGGCAGGCTTCATCGATTTCCGGGGATGCGACCGTCCCGGCCGGAGCCGGCTGCGCGCCTTGAGGATGCTCTCCGCCGCGCGGCCCACAGTGCCGGCCAGCGTGACCGCCTGCGCCAGGGCCATCTCCTCGAGGCTGCCGGCGAGCGTGACCGGGCGCATTTTGCCGCGCGAACGGATCGAGAACGTACTTTTACTCCGGGTTCGGGCAGGTTAGACTTTCCGGATGAGCGATGCCTTCGAAAGCGAAGAGTTTCCCGACAGGATGCCACTCTCCATGCAGGCGATCGCCGCGCGGGGCACACCATACCTTGAAGATCTGAATCCTGCCCAGCGAGAAGCCGTGGAGACGCTTGATGGCCCGCTGCTGATGCTGGCAGGAGCCGGCACCGGCAAGACAAAGGCGCTGACGACGAGGATTGCGCATCTTCTGAACACGGGAACGGCGCGACCGAACGAGATCCTTGCCGTCACGTTCACCAACAAGGCGGCTCGGGAGATGAAATCGC
>VYCX01000495.1:8172-8774 GCA_009843725.1 Boseongicola sp. SB0675_bin_26 | reverse complement strand
CCATGATTCGGGAAGGAATGGAATCTTTTGTTTTTAACTAACCACTAGCCACAGGAGCTTTGGCGCGGTCAGCCCCGGGTCGGGCTGGCCGTTCGTGCGCCAGCCAATGTCCGGAACCCGTTCGAGAAGCTCGTCGCACTCTGCCAGCGATCTCTGGTCGTTCCAGAGCATGCAGGGCGTCGTCGGGCGATCGTTTTCGTCCAGCAGCACCTGTCCGAGCATGTGTCCCGAAAGCGAGACGCCGGAAAGGCCCGCCATGATCTCCGGGTGCCCCGCTGCGAGTTCATCGAAGATGTCCTTTGTAAGCGCCCACCACTGCTCGGGGTCCTGCTGACTCCATCCAGGCCTCGGAATGTCGACCTGTGAACGTCGCGAGGCTGTGGCCAGGCAGGTTCCCTCCTCGTCCACCAGGGCGATCTTGATCCCGGACGACCCAAGGTCGATGCCGGCAAAGCTGCTCATCCGTCCCGTTCCATGATGCCACGCGCCGTATGTTCGTCCGTGACAACATGGTTGACGCAACCGCGCAGCAGGATCGCGTAGATGATCGGAACCTTGTTGAGCCCGCCGGCCGCAACGATCACGTTGGGCAGGGTTTGGAG
>VYCX01000495.1:0-8162 GCA_009843725.1 Boseongicola sp. SB0675_bin_26 | reverse complement strand
AACGCGTGAATTGATCGGATGATCAACAGGTGAGCCGTCGGCGTCCAGAAAGTAACCCATTATGTCTCCGACCGCACCGGCGGCGACCAAGTCGCCAGCCGTCACGTCGTCCGGAAGGCCGTCTGCGACCAAAAGCGAGCCGTGCATGTCCCCGGCGGCGAGGGCCAAGCCGTCGGCGGACCGGATGTTCTCGATCGAACGGCGGAGCACCTGCTGGCGCTGCAGGATCTGTCGGCTTTCGGGTGTCGATGCGTATATCGGTGCCGTGAAGTAGCTGTGCGCGGCGTTGCACAGGTCGGCAAGCCGCGTCGTGATTTCGTAGGTGTTGATGTCCGAGCCCTTGGTCAGCCCGCCCATCACCGACGTGATCTCGAGGTCAGGGCGGTCAAGTGGCTCCATGAACCTCGTGGCCATGTTGAGCGTGTTGCCCCAGGACATTCCGAAGAGCCTGACATCCCTGCGAGCCAGAAACCGCGCAAGGAACTGGGCAAGGGCCGAACCCAGAATGTTGTACAGGTTGAACTCCTTGCCACCCACGGGAGCGACCGTGGCGGACTCCAGCCGAAACCGGTCGCACAGCGCGTGTTCCAGTTCGACGCACGGACCGAACGGCGAATTGATCGACACCCGCACGATCCCGCGGGCGCGCGCCTCGCCCATGGCGCGGTTCACCCGCAGCCGGGTCACGCCGAACGTCTCCGCGGCCTGGGCCTGGGTCAGCCCCTGCACTTCACACGCCCATGCAAGACGGACGAGCAGCTGCTCGTCGGCGTCAAGGATTTCGGTCTTTGGCAAGCGCGACACCCGCAGGCTCCGTTATTTCACCGCGCCCATCGTCAGGCCGCGAACGAGCTGTTTCGACGCCAGAAGAGCGAATATCAGGACGGGGATCACGATGAGCGTCGAGGTCGCCATGATCTTTCCGTAGGGAAGGTTGTAGCCTTCCATGAAGGACACGGCCATGGCGGGCGCCGTCTTCGCGTCGTTGCGGGTCAGTATCAGGCCGTACATGAGCTCGTTCCACGAGAAGATGAACGAAAAGATGGCGGAGACCGCAACCCCCGGCATGGCAAGTGGCAGGCATATCGACCGCATGATCCGGAACTGGGACGCGCCTTCGAGCCTGGCGGCTTCGTCGAGATCGTAAGGGACCCCCCGGAACTGGTCCGTGACGATCCAGATAACGATGGGCAGGTTGAACGTCAGGTAGATCAGGATCAGCGTGACATGCTTGTCCAGCAGCCCGAGGTTCCGGGCTATGAGGAAGAAAGGGAGTGCCAGCACGATTGGCGACACCATGCGGTTGGTGATGAACCAGAACCAGAGATCCCGTTTCCCGCGAAAGTCGAACCGCGCGAGCGCGAATGCCGCCGGCACGCCGAGAGCCAGGGCGAGTGCGGTCGTCACGACCGCGATGATCAGCGAGTTGATCAACGTGAGCAGGACCCCGTCCTCGAATAGGGCCTCGCGGTAGTTCTCAAGCGTCGGTTCGAAGATCCAGACCGGTGGTGCCTCAAGCGCGACGACGTGCGTCTTCAGGGAAGTGGTGACCATCCAGTAGAACGGGAAGACGCAAAGCAGAAGGATCAAGACAAGGACTGCGGCCTGGCCCCACACCTGTCCTCGTCTGTTGCCGGACATCCTAGACTTCCTTGTAGAAGGCGCGAATGTAGAGCTGCGCCAGAACGATGGTGATGATCAGCAGGATGATCGCCTGGGCCGACGCGAGTCCCTGGTCGAATCCGCGGAAGCCGACTCGTTGGATCATCAGCGAAATGAACTCCGTGGACGACCCTGGCCCGCCTCGGGTCAGCGTGAATACCATGTCGAAGAGCTTCAGCGTGTCTGCAGTCCGGAGAATCAGGATCGCCACCAGGCCGGGAACGAGGTAGGGGAACTGGACATACCGCAGCACGGTCCACCATTTCCTGGTTTCCAGTCTGGCGGCCTCCTCGATTTCGACGGGCACCATCGTGAGTCCGGCAAGCAGCACGAGGGCCACAAACGGCGTCCACTGCCAAACGTCCCAGAAAATGATCATGATGAAGGCGTTGTTGGGGTCGCCGATCCAGTTCACGTTGACACCGCCCAACAGCTGATTGACGACACCAAACTTCTGGTTGAACATCACTTGGCCCAGCAAGCCAACGACCGCATACGTGGTTGCCATCGGGAGGACCAGGCTGAGCCGCGTCAGTGTCTTCAGAAGGGAAAGCCTGGGTTGGTGCAGAACCAGCGCAATCCCGAGTCCGAAGACGATCTGCAGGGGCAGGGCGGTTCCGAGAAGGGCGAACGTGCGCCCCATGGCTTCCCAGAACACCGGGTCGGTCAACACGCTCTCGTAGTTGTCGAGACCGATGAACTTGACCCTCCTGAGCTTGGTCAGGTTGAAGAAGTGCAAGCTGGTCCAGCCAGCGTAGAGAAGCGGCGCGATACCGACCATCGCCAGCCCGATCACCGCCGGGCCAATGAAGGCGAATACGGTGCGTCTTGAAACCTTGCCGCGCACTGTGCTCCGTTCCGGGTCCGCTTAACAATCGGCGAGGCCGCTCCTGAGCGGCCTCGCCGTCCGAGTCAAGGCATTGATACTACTGTGCCAGAGGCTTGTCTCCACTATAGTAGCCAGCCTCCTCGAGAACCGCTTCCATGCGCTCGCCGAGGATTCTGGCACCCTCTTCGGTCGAGACCTCGCCAAGCATGATCTTGGAACCCCATTCCTGCACGATCTCGGTGATTTCCGGCCATTCCGCGAAGCGGGGGCGGAATTCCGGAACGCCGTCCTGCCAGGACTCGACGAGAGCCGGGATGAACTTGAAGGTCTCGACCAGCGCCGGGTCCGCGTAGGCCGAGTGCCGCGCCGGGACGCCACCGCGCTGCAGGTATTCGCCGGCGTTGGCCTTCGACGTGGCCCACTGGATGAACAGCCAGGAGGCGGCTTTCTCGTCGTCATCGGCCTGCGAGGCGACAGCGAGAGAGAATCCGCCGAGCGCCGGCTTCCGTCCGGCCGGGCCCGTAGGCTCGGGCGCGATCGCGACGCAGTCCGCCACCTTGGAGGTGTCCGGCGAGACGACGGTCGAGTAGAAGGCCGACCACTCCGTGATCATCGCCACGTCGCCCTGGGCGAACGCGTTGACCGTTTCGGCATGGTCGTACGCGACGATCCCGTCAGGCATGTACTGCATCAGGTCCTGGCGGAACTTGAGACCGGCCTGGCTTTCCTCGCTCAAGAGGTTCGACCTGAAGTTCTCGTCCAGGAAAGAGCCCCCGAAAGGCCAGATGACACGTGCGAAACTGTCGGCCGACTGCGTTTCGTTCCGCTTCGATTGCAGCGCGAAGGCGTACTTCCCGTCCTTCGTCAGCGCCGGGCCGTAGACGTCCTTCAATTCCTGCCAGGTCGCGGGCGGGCCGTCGAAGCCTGCGGCTTCCAGCATGCAGTTGTTGTAGAACAGAAGCCCAGAATAGTTGTCGAAGGGAAGGCCGTAGACCACGCCGTTCCAGCCTCCAAAGGCGTTCAGCACGAGAGGGAAGAAGTCGTCGATGTCGAGGTCCGGGTCGACGAGGTCCGGATTCGACGTGAACTCCTCGATCGGCAAGATCCACTCGTTCTCGGCAAAGTTGCCGATCCAGACAAGGTCGATGAGCGCGATGTCGAGGTCTCCGCCGGCGACGAAATCGCGAACCTGCTCGCCAAGCGCGTTCTCGTAGGGATGCTTGATGATGTTGACCTTGATGCCGGTCTCTTCCTCGAAGGCCGGCAGCATGGCCTCGATTGCCTCGTATCCCGGTCGGAGCAGGAAAACCACGTCGATCGTGGTTCCGGCATATGGCTCCGCCGCCCTCTTGAGGCTCCAGGCATGGCTGTCAGCCAGTGCACCGGTCGCGAGCGTTGCGGCCACAGCGGCCGACGCCAAGACTTGAATCCGTTTCATCGTTTCCTCCATGGAGAACAGGTTGACATACATTTGTATTGCGTACAATACAAATATAAACCTGCAACGCAAGTCAACATGAAAATTCCATCACCGCTGCTTGCGCCACTGACGGAATACTGGGGAGGACCAATGCCGTGGCCACGGTCAAGCTGACGAACATAGCAAAGGACTTCGGTTCCATAACGGCGTTGCGGAACGTGTCGCTTGACATAGAGGAAGGGTCCTTCGTGGTCTTCGTCGGGCCGTCGGGCTGCGGCAAATCGACCCTCCTTCGATCCATCGCCGGGCTGGAATCGGTCGACGTCGGAACGATCATGATCGGCGGCACCGACGTTACGGAACTTGAACCGGCGGACCGGGAGGTCTCGATGGTGTTCCAGTCATATGCGCTGTATCCCCACATGACGGTGCGCGCGAACATGGAATTCGGGATGAAGGTCAACGGCGTGCCGCTGCCCGAACGAATCAGGCGGGTCGAAGAGGCGGCGCGGATTCTTCAGCTTGCCGACCAGCTCGACCGGAAGCCAGCGCAGCTGTCCGGCGGACAGCGCCAGCGCGTCGCAATCGGTCGATCCATCGTGCGCAACCCCAAGGTTTTCCTGTTCGATGAACCGCTTTCGAACCTGGACGCGAAACTCCGCGTGCAAATGCGGATCGAGCTGGAGGCCCTCCACAAGGAACTTGGTGCAACAATGATCTATGTGACGCACGACCAGGTCGAGGCCATGACCATGGCTGACCGGATTGTGGTCCTGAACGAGGGCAGGATTGAACAGGTTGGAAGCCCGATGGATCTCTACCACGCCCCGGCCACTGAATTCGTTGCGGGCTTCATCGGCTCCCCGGCGATGAACATCCTGGACGCCGAAAGCAGCCTGGGCCGGGCGATCAAACCGCCAGCCGGCGCGGCCCGGGTCGGAATCCGTCCTGAACACGTCGGGATCGGCGAATCGGGCCCAAAAGCCGAAATTCGGGTAAAGGAGCAGCTCGGCGGCGAGTGCTACCTGTACGTCCGGACGGAAGACGGCGCCCAGGTCGTGGTCAAGACGGAAGGCGAAGACAGGCATGAGCCCGGCGAAGTACTTCAGCTCACGCTTCCAGAACACCGCATCCACCTGTTCGGGGCCGACGGACGGTCGATCCGGGACGGAGGACCCGCCGAATGATCACCTGGAAGTCGAAGCTTGACAGCCTGATCAGGCTGGCCGTGGAGCGATCCAGCGTCACGAACGAGGTGAGGATCGGTCAAGGGCTGCTGTCCGATGTCGGGGTCGTCGCCAGGAAAGTCACCTCGTCGCCGAAGGCGCTTGTCGTCGCCGACGCCCGGGGGTTCGATGCGGCGGGCCCGGCCGTTGTGGCAGCGTTGCGCGATGAGGGATTCTCGGCAGATACCCTGATCTTGCCCGCCGACCCCCTGCCTGTCGCCTCGGTTGGAGAAGCGGAGCCGATTCGGGCAACGCTGGCCGCGGATGCAGGGATCTTTCCGGTTTCCGTCGGCTCCGGCGTGATCAACGACTGTGTCAAGTATGCTGCCTTCAGGACCGATCGTCGCTACATGGCGGTGGCAACCGCAGCGTCCATGGACGGCTACACGAGCGCGGGCGCGTCTCTGGCCCGGGACGGGTTCAAGGTGACGATCCCGACCCGTGCGCCTGTCGCGATGATTGCGGATCTGGACGTGATAACCGCCGCTCCACCTGAAATGAACGCCTGGGGCTACGGCGACCTGGCTGGAAAGGTCCCTGCGGGCGGCGACTGGATCCTTGCCGAAACAATGGGCGCCGAGCCGATCGACGAGTTGGCCTGGTCTCTCGTTCAGGAGGACCTCGCCGTCTGGCTTGAAGGCCCTGAAGGCATCGCCTCCGGCGACAAGGATGCGATTGCGCGGCTTTTCACAGGACTGACGGCGGTCGGCTTCGCCATGGAGGCGCATGGAAGTTCACGCCCGGCATCGGGAGCTGAGCACCAGATCGCTCACCTCTGGGAGATGCAGGGGCTTGAGCACAACGGGCGCAAGGTCCCGCACGGCGCCGCTGTCGCCGTCGGCTGCGTTGCCTCCCTTGCGCTGTTTGACTGGATACTGGAACAGGACTTCGACGGATTCGACGTCCCCGCCACGCTTGACGCTGCGCCCGGCCTCGACGCCCGCGAAGCGGAACTGGCCCGCGCCATCCACGAACCTCGAACAGCGGCAATGGCGCGAATCGAGTTGCGAGCGAAGCACGTTGAACGTGACATCCACGAGATCAGGTTGAACCGCCTGCGCTCGAACTGGCGAGCTGTGCGAAAACGTCTCGAAACGCAACTTGTCCGCCGCGAGGACATGGTTTCGAAACTTAGGCGGGCCGGCGCGCCCGTCTCTGCCGCGGAGATTGGCGTTTCGCCTCGTCACCTATTGGAAACCTTGCGGGCGGCAGCATTCATTCGTCGGCGCTACACGATTTTCGACTTCCTGCACGACATCGGATCGACGGAAGCGGCTATCGCGTCCGTCGTTCCGCGTCTTGCGGGCGTATCGGCACTGGAGGTGCGCAAATGATTCCGAAAGGCATGGTTGGCCGTGCGCTGGCCGAAGTTGAGCAGGTTCTGGACGCGACGGTTCCCACGCAAATCGACGCGATGCTGGAGCCGATGCGCCGCGCCAGAAAGATCGCGGTCTACGGTGTTGGCCGAGAAGGCCTTATGATGAAGGCGCTTTGCATGCGTTTGTTCCACCTCGGGCTTGACGTTCATGTCGTGGGCGACATGACGACGCCACCGCTGACCAATGAGGACCTGCTGATCGTAAGCGCCGGCCCGGGGCAGTTTTCGACGGTCCTTGGGCTGGTGCGTGTCGCGCATGACGCGGGGGCTGAGACCATGTGCATCACGGCAGAGCCGAACGGAGCCGTGCCGCAACTGGCTGATCACGTGATCCACGTTCCGGCGCAGACGATGGCGCGTGACCAGGCCGGCGTGAGTTCGATCCTTCCGATGGGCTCGCTCTTCGAAGTCGTCCAGTTCCTGTTCTTCGAGCTTCTTGTTCTGGAGCTTCGTGATGCCGCAGGCCTGACTCCCGCGGAAATGCGCGCCAATCACACCAATCTTGAATGACCATGTCCCTGAACGAGAGATTCTCCATTGCCGACAAGGTGGCGCTCGTGACCGGGGCATCGTCCGGAATCGGCTCCGAAATCGCGAGAGTGTTTGCCGAGGCCGGAGCCCATGTCATCGCCGCGGGCCGTTCCCGGTCAAGGCTGGACGCACTCGCGGCCCGAATCGGCGAAGGCTGCGAGACCGTTCAGGCGGACATCGCCACAGCCGATGGATGCGAAGCGCTGGTGGCCGACGTGCTCGCGGCCCACCCACGTGTAGACATTCTCGTCAACAGCGCCGGGATCGCGCGCGTCGCCCCGGTTGTCGCCTGTTCGGTCGCGGACTGGGACCGGACGATGGCAGTGAACCTGAGGGCGCCGTTTCTTCTGGCGCGCGGGTTTGCGCCGGCGATGATTGCCGCCAAGTCCGGCAAGATTGTCAACATCTCGTCGCAGACGGGCGTCATAGCCTTGCAGGATCATGCGGCCTATGCCGCGTCCAAAGGTGGACTGAACGCGCTGACCAAGTCGCTGATGACGGAATTGGCGCCGCACAACATCCAGGTCAACGCGATCTGTCCGACCGTTGTCTTGACGGAGATGGGCAGGAAGATCTGGAGCCCACCCGAGAAATCCGGGCCAATGAAGGCTGCAACGCCGCTCGGTCGTTTCGGCGAGCCGGTGGAGGTCGCGGACATGGCACTCTACCTTGCGTCTCCTGCCTCGAACCTCGTGAACGGAGCCTTGATGATGATCGACGGGGGATATTCGAGCGTATGAGCGTACTGGGCATGTCGACAATGATGCTCTTGTCACCTGACGGAAGGGCATCTCAGGACTCGTCGGTTGCCAAACCCGATGCGCAGCAACGCAGAATTCGCGGGTGCGGGCCATGACCGACCATTCCGGACTGGTAGGCCACTCCCTGATCCTCGGACGTTCTTCGCGAAAAACAAAGGTGATTTGCGGCTCGCATCATCAGCGCGTGCAGTTGATGGCGTCCAGCCTGCGACCGCAGATTCAAGTGCCGCCTGCCGACCGGTCGCTGGTGCGCACAGGACACGGCCTTGTGTGCGATCGTTGTCTTCGCGTTCGCGGCGATTCTGTAACCGGAAATTTCCACGACCCCGACATTGCCGGAAGCGGCCACTCGAGG
>VYCX01000483.1 GCA_009843725.1 Boseongicola sp. SB0675_bin_26 | reverse complement strand
TCGGAGCTGGTGCAAAAGATTGCCGAAGAGAACCCACACCTGTACCAGCGAGATGTCGAACGTATCGTCAGTACCATATTCGATTCGATCATTGATGCGATGTCACGGGGCAACCGGGTTGAACTCAGGGGATTTGGCGCGTTTTCCGTGAAGAAGCGGGAGTCCCGAATCGGGCGCAACCCCCGGACTGGCGAAAGCGTCAGCGTCGACGAAAAGCATGTACCGTTCTTCAAGACCGGAAAGCTGTTGAGGGATCGCCTGAACGGAAAGGCATGATGCGCGTCATCCGCGTCCTCTTTCTTGGAGTTCTGGCAGTTGCCCTGATTACGGTCGCGATGGCGAATCGCGGCCCGCTGAGCGTGCGCTTGCTGCCTGCCGAAGTTTCGCGCCTGGTCGGATTCGACTGGGAGATAACCTTGCCAACCTTCGTCGTTCTCTTTGCCGCCGGCGTGATCGGACTGGCGCTCGGTTTCCTGTGGGAATGGTTGCGCGAGCACAAGCACCGCGCAAGGGCCGCGAGCGAACGCAAGGAGCGGCAAAGGCTTGAGCAGGAATTCAGCAAGACCGGAAGCTCTTCCGCATCGCAGGACGAAGTCATTGAAATCCTTGAGGGCCGCTGACGGAGGCGGTAGACCCGCCCCATGAAGTCCGGGACACGAGTGAAGATCTGCGGGCTGTCGACCGCGGACACGCTGGCGACGGCAGTTGACTCCGG
Source organism: Boseongicola sp. SB0675_bin_26 (assembly GCA_009843725.1). GTDB lineage: Bacteria > Pseudomonadota > Alphaproteobacteria > Rhodobacterales > Rhodobacteraceae > JAJEFO01. The sequence continues at coordinate 8,062 of VYCX01000483.1, read as the reverse complement.
CGCCGCCTATGTCGGTTTCGTTTTCTTCCCGTCGTCTCCGCGGAACCTGAAGCCCTCCGTGGCACGCACGCTGGCGCTGGACGTGCCGCCTGGCGTGGCCAAGGTTGCCTTGACGGTTGATGCCGATGACGCGTTCATCGACTCTCTCACGGCAGAGGTTCCGCTGGACATGCTGCAGCTTCACGGTTCGGAGACGCCTCAGCGCGCTCGCGAGATCCGGGACCGCGTGCGGCTGCCCGTCATGAAGGCGATTGGCATCTCCGACGCGGACGACGTCGCGAGAATCGACCAGTATGAGAAGGCCGTGGACCAGATCCTGGTCGATGCCCGCCCGCCGAAAGACGGCAAGCTGCCGGGCGGCAACGGGCTTTCGTTTGACTGGACCCTGATTGCAGACCGTCGGTGGATCGTTCCCTGGATGCTCGCGGGCGGTCTCACCCACGAAAACGTGGCGGAGGCGGTTGCCCTGACCGGCGCCCGGCAGGTCGACGTGTCCTCGGGCGTGGAGAGTGCTCCGGGCGTCAAGGATGCAGATCTCGTGCGGCGGTTTCTGGATGCGGTTCCCTAGCCACCGCTCCGGGGGACGCGCCGTGGCAAGGGCTCATCGGTTCGAACCCACTGCCTTGACTGCAGAGGCGCCTCGGGTCGCTACCGTCCGAAGATTCCGTTCAGGATGCCGATGATCATGCGCTCGGCAAAGTTGCCTTGCGGCGCCCGGCCCGGGGCCTGTCGTTCGGGGACGGCGCTTGCAATGGCGTCTCGATCCGGCATTGGAAGCCTGCGGACCGGCAGGCCTTCGTGGGCGCCAATCATCGTTTCCTTCCATATCTCGGCCGGCAGGCCGCCTCCGGTCACTCCGACGAGCGGAGTGTTGTCGTCGTAGCCCATCCAGACTCCGGCGACGTAGTCCGCCGTGAAACCGATGAACCATGCGTCCCTTGCCGCCTGCGTGGTGCCGGTCTTTCCTGCGGCAGGACGATCGGGAAGGCGCGCGCGCGTACCGGTTCCGACCTCGATGACCCGGTTCATCATGTAGACGAGTTGCCGGGCAGCCGGTTCGCTGATCACGCGTTCGCTCGCTCCGCCGGTCTGCTCGAGAAGTGGCGCATCGTCGCCCTTGATGCGCAAGTCCACCAAGCCGTAGGGCACCACCGACGAGCCGCCGTTCAGAATGCCGGCATAGGCCCCGGTCATGTCGAGAAGCGTCGATTCCACGGTGCCGAGTGCCATTGCCGGTCCGGCAGCTGCATCGGCATTGATCCCGAATCCCGACGCGACGCGCACGACCGCGTCCCGTCCGATGCGTTCGTACACCTTGACGGCCGGTATGTTCAGCGACTCGGCCAAGGCCTCCTCAAGCGTAACGACACCCTTGTACTCGCGGGCATAGTTTTCGGGGCACCATGTGCCTGAGCCGCGGACGTCAAGGCAGAGCGGTTCATCCCGGACTTGCATGTGTGGCCTGAAGCCAAGGTCCATGGCAGCGCCGTAGACGAAAGGCTTGAAGGCCGACCCTGTTTGCCGCTTGGCCTGAACCGCCCGATTGAACTGGCCTGCGACGCCCTTGACCTTTCTGCCGCCCACCATGGCACGGACCGCGCCGTCTGCGCCCATGACGACGATGGCGGCTTGTGCCTTGGAGCCTTCTCGGACCTTTGTGTCGAAGACGAATTGCAGCGCCTTGTCCGCGGCCGCCTGAACGCCCCGGTCGAGTGTCGTGCGGATCACGACATCTTCGGTCGTGTCCCGGGTCAGGAATTGCGGGCCAAGATCCATGACCCAGTCCGCAAAATAGCCGCCGGCGCGGGCGGCAGCGGCGGCCGACAGTCGGGCAGGGCGCTCGCGGGCATGCGTAGCCTCGCTTGCAGAGAGGTGTCCTTGCTCTTCCATCAGCCGAACGATCGTCGCCGCGCGGTCCCTGCTGCGTTGCAGGTTGGCGGTTGGCGCGTAGCGGCTGGGGGCTTTCAGAAGGCCGGCAAGCATGGCCGCTTCCGCCGGTCCGACATCTCTGGCCGAAATCCCGAAGTAACGCTGCGCTGCGGCCTCGAATCCGCGAGTGCCGGCACCGAGATAGGACCGGTTCAGGTAGATGGTGAGGATCTCGTCCTTGGAGTATCGGGCTTCCATCGCCAGGGCGTAGACGGCTTCCCAGACCTTGCGGCCCAGGGTCGTGCGGCGACAGTCCGCCTCGAATTCGGACTCGGACATGCCTGTCTCCGGCCTGTAGCGTTTGCCGACGCACAGCAGCTTTGCCGTTTGCTGCGTGATCGTCGAACCGCCGTGACCCTGAAAGGGGCCGCGGCCTTCCTGGAGATTGATGCGGATCGCGCTGGCAATGCCCCTGAGCGAAATGCCGAAATGCCGATAGTAGCGCTTGTCTTCTGTCGCGATGACAGCGTTCTTGAGATGCGGCGAAACACTGTCCGGCGTGATCGTGCCTCCGAACTGTTCGCCACGCCACGCGAAGACGGCCCCGTCGCGGTCGAGGAGCGTGACCGATCCGCGGGAACGGGCATCCACGATTTCCGGCAGGGGCGGAAGCGTGGCCGCGAATAGAAGAACCGCGCATGCAACGGCAATTGTGACGACCAGGGAAACGCGCCAGCCGATGCTCCACGTGATCCGCGCAAGCGTTCGCAGCAGCCAGGCGACCGGAGCGACCAGAAGGAGCCTGCCCAGACCCGGCCTTCTCCGCGGCTTCGCACTTGGCCGTGCTGCTCGACGTCGGCCGGCAGCACGCGCCCGGCGCATCTTGTTCGGCCCGCTCACTTTGCTCGGTGCCCGTCTTGTTTCCTGCCTCCCAGCCAGAATACGATGTCTTGGTCCGGATGTGGAGCGTCATTTGATCAAGGGCGGACCCGACAGACGGACTTGCCTTTCGCGGACATGCGTGCAACTGGCCGCATCCGCCCGGCACGGAAAGTCATGCCGGGGGGGGCGCCGGCATGCTTGGCTGGCAACGGATGCCTGAAGGGAGGGCCCAATGCCGGAAGTTCACAGAGGATCCTGCCTTTGCGGGCAGGTTGCCTATTCCGTGAGGGGACCGCTGCGCCCGGTCATTGCGTGTCACTGCGGTCAGTGCCGAAAGACGAGCGGGCATCATGTGGCGGCGACATCCGCGCCTCGAGGTGCCGTGGAGATTTCCGGCAAGCCGCGCTGGTACGAATCCTCCGAAGTCGCGCGGCGCGGATTCTGCGGCACCTGCGGCTCGAACCTGTTTTGGGACGGTCCCGGCGAGAACCTGTCGATCTTTGCGGGGACGCTTGACAAGCCGACCGGTCTCGGACTTGCCGGGCACATCTATTGCGCGGACAAGGGCGACTACTACGAGATTGCCGATGGACTGCCAAGGGCGGAGGGCCGGGACCCCAAGCTTACGACGATGATCCTAAAGGAGGAGTGAAGCCGCCCCCTCGAGCTTCAGGAGCGCGATTTTCTTCTCGATTCCGTCCGGTGCCGAAAATCCGCCAAGGCTGCCGGTTCCCGTGACCCTATGGCATGGAATCAGGATCGCGATGGGATTGGCGCCACAGGCCTGGCCGGCGGCCTGGGCGGAGATGCCGAGCGCCTTGGCCATCTGCCCGTAGGTTCGCGTTTCGCCGTAGGGAATCTCGCGCAGCGCATCGAGGAACCGAAGCTGTCTTGGCGACGCCCTGGGCGCCAGTGGCAGGTCGAACTCGGTCAGCTCGCCGTCAAAGTAGAGGGCGAGCTGGCGTTCCGCTTCAAGCAGCATCGGCGTGGAATCGTTGGCGCCGCCGCCCCAGTCGAGACGCGTGATCGCGCAATTCTCGTCGGTCAGGGTCAGCGGTCCGATCGGGCTCTTGCAGGTCAGGGTCGGCATTGGCCTATCCATGCAGGGTCGACCCGTTCAGGCGCGTCCGGACTCATCCGAGCGCGGCATTGCAACGGGCGCAGGTTCCTGGATGCGCATGCGTGCCCACGTCCGGCAGGATCTTCCAGCAGCGTTCGCACTTGCTTCCCTCGGCCTTCTCGAAGAGCACGGCGACCCCATTCGCCTCTGGCAGCCGGAATGCCTCTGCCGGCGCGGGATCTCCCGTGACGGAAATGGATGACGTGATGCAGACATCCGCGAAATCCACGGTCTTCAGCGCATCGCGAACGTCCCTATCCTCGACACAAACGATGGGTGCGGCTTCGAGGGAAGCGCCGATCCGCTTTTCCCGCCGCTGGACTTCAAGCGCGGCCGTCACGACCCGGCGAACGTGCCGGATGCCTGCCCACTTCTGGGCAAGCGGCTCGTTCAGCCAGTCCTTTGGGGTCTCGGGAATGTCGGCGAGATGCACGGAAGAGTCATCGCCGGGGAATCTCTCCAGCCACACTTCCTCTGTCGTGAAGACGAGAACGGGAGCAAGCCAGGTCGTCAGCCTGTGAAACAGCAGGTCGAGCACGGTTCGTGCCGCCCTGCGGGTCAGGCCGTCGCGGGCGTCGCAGTAGAGCGCGTCCTTCCGGATGTTGAAGTAGAAGGACGAGAGATCGGAAGTCGCGAACTCGAAAACGGCCCGGAAGACTCCCTGGAAATCATATGCTGCATATCGCGTGCGCAGCTTGTGATCGAGTTCCGCCATGCGATGCAGGATCCAGGTTTCCAGCTCGGGCATGTCAACTGGCGCAACGCGTTCGTCCTCCGAGAATCCCGCAAGATTGCCGAGCATGAAGCGCATCGTGTTCCTGAGGCGCCGATAGCTGTCTGCGACACCTTTCAGGATCTCCGGCCCTATGCGCTGGTCGCCCGTGTAGTCCGTCTGGGCAACCCAGAGACGCAGGATGTCGGCTCCGTATTGCTTGACCACCTCGTCGGGCACGATCGTGTTTCCGAGTGACTTGGACATCTTGTTGCCTCTCTCGTCCAGCGTGAAGCCGTGGGTCAGCACGCCACGGTAGGGCGCCCGACCCTGCGTGCCGCAGCTCTGCAGCAAGGACGAGTGGAACCAGCCTCGATGCTGGTCCGTGCCTTCGAGATACAGGTCGGCGATGCCGTCCTCCGTGCCGTCGAAACGGTCGCGAAGCGCGAAGGCGTGGGTTGATCCGGAGTCGAACCAGACGTCGAGGATGTCGAAAACCTGCTCGTAGTCGTCCGCGTTGGCATCATTGCCGAGAAAGCGTTCCTTTGCGCCTGGCCTGTACCAGGAATCCGCGCCCTCCTTCTCGAACGCGTCGAGAATCCGGGCATTCACGGCGTCGTTGCGCAACAGGAAGTCGGGATCGTCCGGCTTGGCGCCGATCCTGACGAAACAGGTCAGCGGCACGCCCCAGGCGCGCTGGCGCGAGAGAACCCAGTCGGGACGGGCTTCCATCATTGAATGGAGACGGTTGCGACCCGACGGCGGCGTCCAGCGGACATTGTCGATCTCCGTCAGCGCGCGTTCGCGTATGGTCTTGCCATGCTCGTCCTGTCCGTCACCCACGGGGCGGTCGATGGCCGCAAACCACTGAGGCGTGTTGCGAAAGATGAGCGGCGCCTTCGATCGCCAGGAGTGCGGATAGCTGTGGACAAGGCGACCGCGCGCGATCAGCGCACCCACTTCGGCAAGCTTGTCGATGATGCGCCTGTTCGCGTCGCCTTCCTTGCCGTTCGGCTTGACGATGACGGCGCCGCCGAAGAACGGGAGATCCTCGCGGAACGAGCCGTCTTCAAGCACGTTGTATGTCATCGGCAGGCCATGCTTCAGCCCGATCTGGTAGTCGTCATCGCCATGAGACGGCGCGGTGTGCACAAACCCGGTGCCAGCCTCCGCCGTTACGTGGTCGCCATTCAGGAGCGGTACGTCAAAGTCCCATTCCCCGTTGTCTGCATGGCCCCTGAGGGGATGCGCACAGGTGATGGCGGCGAGTTCCGCGACATCGACATCCGTGAGACGCCGGTACATCGTGGTGTCCAGCCGAGCCTGCGAGAGCGTCGCCTCGGCCAGGTCGTCGGCGATGAGATACAGGTCGCCGATTTTCGCCCAGCACTCCTCCGGACGTCCCGTGACTTCGTAGAGCCCGTAGCTGATGTCGGGTCCGAAGCAGATGGCCCGGTTCTGCGGGATGGTCCATGGCGTCGTCGTCCAGATGACGATCTTCGCGCTTTCCAGGCGCGATGACCGCAATTCCCCATCCTTGCTCGTGGCCTGCTTCGACCTTGAATCTCCGCCTGCAGCCGCCGCGCCGCGATCAAGGGCCACGACGGGGAATTTCACCCAGACGGTGTGGCTATGGTGATCATGGTACTCGACCTCCGCTTCGGCCAGCGCCGTCTTCTCGACAGGCGACCACATCACGGGCTTGGACCCTCGGTAAAGCGTTCCGTTCATGAGGAATTTCTGGAATTCCTCGGCGATGACGCGTTCGGCGTGATGGTCCATGGTCAGATACGGATCGGCCCAGTTGCCGGTCACGCCGAGACGCTTGAACTCGTCTCGCTGGATGTCGATCCAGCTTTCGGCGAAGCGTCGGCATTCCTGGCGAAACTCGACCACGTCGACCGCGTCCTTGTCGCGTCCGTTCTTGCGGTACTGCTCCTCGATCTTCCACTCGATCGGCAGGCCATGACAATCCCAGCCGGGGACATAGCGCGCATCCTTGCCCATCATCTGCTGGGAGCGGACCACCATGTCCTTCAGGATCTTGTTCAACGCGTGCCCGATATGCAGGTGTCCGTTCGCGTAAGGCGGGCCGTCGTGAAGCGTGAACTGCGCGCGTCCTTGCTTGCCGCGCAGCCGGTCATAGACACCGATCCGTTCCCATCTCTCCAGCCAGCCAGGCTCGCGCCCGGGCAGTCCCGCGCGCATCGGGAATTTCGTGTCGGGAAGGTGCAGCGTATCCTTGTAGTCGGGTGTGTCGGCACACATTGTCAGTGTCCTTGAAGGGTGGATTTTCGAGCGAAGGAGAGTCTCGGCACGCTATACCCGGCGGCTCGCCTGTCAGAGCGCCGGGCACGTAATTCGAATTATGATCGCCTTGCAGGTCACGAAGCGTTCTATAGGCAGCGAAACCGGTCAGGACAAGGCGGCTTGAGCCGGAGATTGCATGTCCTGTCGCAACCGCTGACGAGGCCGGACGGTCACGTCGGCGGCGCTGCCATTTGCGTAACTCCGTATGGCCAAGTCATGAACCAGGTGCTTTACCGGATTCGTGACCGGGCCGCTCGTGCTGAGAACGGACATGCAGATGACAGAATGCCTTGAAGACAGGAAGGCGCGCGCCAGTTCATGGTTCAGGAGCCTGCGCGACGAAATCGTGGCCGCCTTCGAGGGTGTCGAGGATACTCACGTGAACGGCCCGGAGTCGGACCGTTCGGCGGGCCGGTTCGAGATCACCGAAACCAGGCGCGCGTCGGATGACGGCTCTGATGCGGGCGGCGGTCTCATGAGCGTGTTGCGTGGCGGACGGGTCTTCGAAAAGGTCGGCGTGAACGTCTCGACAGTCTACGGCACGCTCGGTGCACGCGCGCAAGCGGCCATGGCGGCGCGCGGCGTGCCGGGAATGGACGCGGACCCGCGCTTCTGGGCATCCGGCGTTTCGCTTGTTGCGCACATGCAGAATCCCCATGTGCCTTCCGTTCACATGAACACGCGCATGTTCTGGACGCCCGGCGCCTGGTGGTTCGGAGGCGGGTCCGACCTGAACCCGTGCATCGAGCACGAAGAGGACACGGCTGACTTCCACGCCGTGCAGAAGGCCCATTGCGATCCGCACGGCGCCGACATCCATCCACGCCTGAAGGCCTGGGCGGACGAGTATTTCTTCGTGAAGCATCGGGGGCGGCCGAGGGGAGTCGGCGGAATCTTCTTTGACGACTGGAACACCGGTGACTGGGAGGCGGACTTCGCCTTCACGCAGGATGTTGGCCGCGCCTTTCTCAAGGCATATCTGCCGATCCTCGAGCGTCGCCGCCTGACCCGGTGGTCCGAACAGGAAAAGGACGTTCAGCTTCGGCATCGTGGCCTCTATGTCGAGTACAACCTCGTCTATGACCGGGGCACGAAGTTCGGCCTGGAAACCGGCCATGACGCGAATGCGGTCCTTATGAGCCTTCCGCCTGTTGCAAAGTGGGACTGAG
>VYCX01000223.1 GCA_009843725.1 Boseongicola sp. SB0675_bin_26 | reverse complement strand
TGATGCGGGACAACTTCACGTTGGCGATGAACCTGTTGAAGATCGCCGTGGGCGACAGCGTGATGGAATACACCTTTGCCACGGTGCCGCTCTTTACCTTCATGGGCCTCGTCGTCAGCAAGGCGGGGCTGGGCGCGGACATCTACAAGGTGATGAATTACGGATTCCGCAGGGTGAAGGGCGGTATCGGCATGGCCACCGTGGGCGCGAACGCCGTATTTGCCGCCGTCACGGGGTCGTCGATCGCCAGCGCCTCGGTCTTTGCCAAGGTCTCGGTGCCGCAGATGCTGCACTACGACTACAACCCGCGCTTTGCCGTCGGCGTGGTTGCGGGATCGTCCGTGCTGGGCATGATCATCCCGCCTTCGGCGATGCTGATCATCTATTCCTTCGTGGCCGAGCAGTCGGTGGGCGACATGTTCCTCGCGGGTGTCGTGCCCGGCATCCTTCTGGCCATCGCCTACGTTGCCGCGATCTTCGCCATGGGCCAGCTGACGCCCGGATTCGTCGGTGGCCGGTCCGGCGAGGATCTGGAACCGCTGAGCTGGGGCGAGATCGCCCAGAACACGCTGCCCATACTGGGGCTGATCCTGGTGGTGCTGGGCGGAATCTACACCGGTTGGCTGACCCCGGTCGAGGCCGGGGCCGCGGGCGCCCTTCTTGGGCTGGTCATCGCCATCGTCCGCCGCCGAATGACGCTGCGCGGATTCTGGGAGGCGCTGCTCGAAACCGGCCACATCACCGCCGCGATCCTGTTCCTGATCACCGCGGCCTCGATCTATTCCCGGATGCTTGGGCTTGCCGGCCTGCCGAACGAGCTTGGCGACATCCTGAACGAAACCCAGCTCGGCTTCATCTGGATCATGGTGATCTACGTGGCGCTGATGATCTTTCTCGGCACGCTTCTCGACACTGCGTCGATCATCCTGATCATGGTGCCCCTCTTCCTGCCGCTCGTCGAACCGATGGGGCTGTCGCTGGTCTGGTTCGGCATCATCACCGTCGTCGGAGCCGAAATCGGGCTTCTGACCCCGCCGCTGGGCATTTCCTGCTTCGTCATCAAGGCGACGCTGGACGACGACCGCATCAAGCTGAAGGACGTGTTCCTCGGCGCGCTTCCCTTTGCCTTCGTCATGTTGATCGTGTTGATCTTCCTGATCCGTTTCCCGACACTCAGCCTCGCCATTCTGAACTGAAGAGGGCCCGTTCCATGCGCAAGCTCACACAGGACAACATCACCGACGTATTCCTAAGCTACTGTGGCAAGGACACGGACCCTCGCATGCGCGAGATCATGGCAAGCCTCGCCAAGCACCTGCACGCCTTTGCCAGGGAAGTGCGCCTGACGCATGCCGAGTGGCAGACCGGCATCGACTTTCTGGAGCGCATGACCGAGTTCACCGATGCTGAACGCCACGAGTTCGTGCTGCTGTCGGACGTGCTCGGCCTGTCGTCCCTTGTCGACATGATCAACTCGGTGCCTGAGGGAACGTCCTCCAGCGTGCTTGGGCCGTTTCACATCTCCGGCGCGCCGGACATCCCCTTTGGCCACGACATGAAGCGGCACTACGAGGGCCCGGTCCTGTTGGCCCGCGGGCGCATAACCGACTCGGACGGCGACCCGATCGAAGGCGCCAGGCTGGACATCTGGCAGACCGCACCGAACGGGCTGTATTCCAGCCAGGATCCCGAACAGGACACCTACAGCTTTCACGGCATCCAGACCACCGGGGCTGACGGGTGCTATGGCTTCACCACCGTCAAGCCGGTCAGCTACACCGTGCCCAGCGATGGCCCTGTGGGCGACATCCTCAACGCGGTCGGCCGGCATCCCTGGCGACCCTCGCATCTGCATTACATCGTCACCGCCCCGGGCTACCGCCAGCTGGTCACGGAGATATTCCCCGAAGACGACCCCTATCTCGACGAGGACACCGTCTTCGGCGTGCGCGAGGATCTGGTCATGAAGTACGTCGAGCGTCCGGCGGACACGTTCCCGGACGGCTTCGACCTTTCAGGCAAGGTGACCGATTCCTACCTCCTCGCCGATTTCGATCTCAAGCTGGTCCGCGAATCCTGACATCCTTCGGCGAATCCCGTCAGTCGACCAGCTCTGCAAGGAACGCGCCCGTCTTGCGATAGTGGTCCATCAGGCTGGCGCAGGCCCTGTCGGTGCTCCGGCTGACCGCCGCGTCAAGGATGGCACGATGCTCTGCCGCGACGTTTCGGCGCGAGTAGGATTTCGCACGGCCCGCCAGATACCTGTAGCGCACGTTCAGGTCGTATAGCTGGCCGCAGAAGCGCAGCAGGATCGGTGACTTGCATGCCGCAAGCAGCGCCATGTGAAATCGCTTGTGATGCGCCTCGAAGGCGTCGACATCATTCCGGTTCGCCTTGTTCATGTGATGATGCGCCAGCACCAGCGCGTCTTCCCACGCCGTGTCGGTATTTTCCAAGCTGTCGCGCAGCGCGAGCTCCTCAAGATTGCAGCGCAAGTTCAGGATCTCCTGGAACTGCGCCCGACTGGTTGCGGCCACTCGAAATCCTCGCTGGTCCAGCCTATCCACAAGCTGATCGGAGGTCAGAAGGCTGAGGGCCTCGCGGACCGGGGACGCCCCGGTATCGAGCGCTACCTTGAGAGCATCAATCTTCAAGCGCTCGCCTGGCGGAATGCGCCCCGCGATGATGTCATTCCGCAGCGTCAGGTAGGCGCGCTGAGTCGAGGATTGCGGCGAGGCAGTGTCTTCAACGGGTTGGTCCATGAGAAATGATTGCCATCATTTGATGGAGAAAACAAATATTATCGTTTTTTCCGATCCGTTGACGTTCAGCCCAAGCGAAGCCTGCCGGGCCGGAACCGCCGTTTGGTCGCGGAATTCGTCGAAATGGCCTCAAAATCGCCAAGATCTCGGACATCCAGGCTCCTGATCCGGAAGCCGCCGCGGACATGCCGTCGGGAAAAGTGGTTTTTTCTTTTGGAACAGAGGGAAAATAGGTATAGTTTCCTCCACCAGATTGTCCATGCATGCCTTGGGGGAGCCGATGCGCGAAACACATTTTGAAGACGGAAAATGGTGGGTCAGCCCCTACAATTTCGTGCCAGAAGTCCGCAAGGACCTGGACCTCCCGCCAAGGGTCGAGATCCACGACGCGACCCTGCGCGACGGCGAGCAGACGCCCGGTGTCGTATTCTCCATCGATGACAAGATCCGCATCGCCAGCAAGATGGACGAAATCGGCGTCGACCGGATTGAAGCCGGCATGCCGGCCGTGTCGCCACAAGATGCCGAAGCCATCAAGGAGATCTCGAAGCTCGGCCTGAAGTCCAGGATCTACACCTTCGCCCGCGCACTCAAGGCCGACATCGACATGGCGCTGGAATGCGGTGCCCACGGTGTCATCATCGAGGTGCCGATCGGCTATCCGAAGCTGGTCACCCAGTTCGGCTGGACCTGGGAGGACGTGTTCAAGAAGAGCCGGGACGTGATCAACCATGCCCGCGAACAGGGACTGCATGCGGTGTACTTCCCCTACGACACGACTCGCGCCCGACCGGAGGATCTGACCAGCCTCTGCAACGCGATCATGGCGGAATCGCCGCCCGACGCGATCGGCATCGTCGACACCATGGGATGCGCGACGCCTGAGGCGATCAAGTACTTGGTTCGCTGGGTCAAGGGCATGACAGGACTACCCATCGAGATCCACACTCACAACGATTTCGGAATGGGCGTGGCAACGGAACTCGCCGCTGTGACGGCAGGCGCCGAATGCGTGCATAGCTGCGGCAACGGACTGGGCGAACGGACGGGCAACGCGGCGCTTGAAGAGCTGATCCTGGGCCTCGACCTGCTCTACGGGTACGAGTTGGGATACAGGCTCGACAAGCTGCCCGAGCTAGGCGCGATGCTTTCCGAACTTTCCAACGTGCCGATCGCCCGCAACAAGCCCGTCCTTGGCCACGGCAACTTCATTCGTGAGAGCGGGATCGGCATCCAGTACGTGATGCACGACCCGCTGGTGATGTTCGGAACCCATCCCGCCCTGACTGGCCGGTCAGGAGAGGTGGTGCTTGGCAAGAAGAGCGGCAAGGCCTCGATCGTCTACAAGATGGGGGAGCTGGGGCTGGGGGACTTGGCCGACGACCAGGCGGCAGAGGTGCTGACCCGGGTCAAGGCCAAGGGCATCGAGAAGCGCGACATGCTGAACGACGAGGAATTCCGCAGCATCGTCAGCGAAGTGCGGGCCAGGAGCGCCGCCTGAAAGCCTCGCGCGCTTCGTGAAGGGCCGATGCAGGCCGCCTTGGCTCCTGGCCGGTGTCCGGCAAGATGCGCAACAACTTCAAGGCGAGCGCCAGAAGGCAGGCCAGCGCACAAGCGCCGTCGCAGCGCCTTGTCAACGTCGTGGGGCAATGCCGATGACGGCGGACCCGAGGATCATGACACACGCGTCCGGCAAGGCCGTCATGCGCAAGACCCGACCTGCGCCCAACGCGAAGAAGATCAGGTTCCGGTCCGCCGACGGGACCGAAAGCAGGTCGATGGCTGCGCTCAGGAACGCGACCACCACCATCGGGGCCAGCGCCAGCTGGCCTCCGGGCGTCACCTGGTTCCGCAATGCGGCCAGGACCGCCCGTTTCGGCGACGCGCCAGCAGTCGGGCGTCCGGCAACTTCACGGACCGGCCCGAACTGCGGGGCAGCCGCGCCATTGCATCCGGACACTCCTTGGACAAGAGCGCTCCGAACGGGATCCCTGGCTGATCGAGCAAAGGCATCATGCCGCGGCCACGGCCAAGCTGCGACAGCGTGACCGGAGCCAGGTGGCAGGCCGATGGGCGCATGGTCAGGCGATCATCAGGTGCGGCCGCAGGCAGCGGGTCCGCGCGGGTCAGTCTGAACGATCCGACAGGCTGGACATGCGCCAATTCGGGTCGGCTTCGGACGGTTCGGGAACAAGTCCCGCTGCAGCGACGGCCGCGACGGCGCAGTACTCGTCCCTTTCCGAAGTGTCGCCGCTGATGCCGACGGCACCAATTGTGTGGCCATCCGCGTCCTCGATCAGCACGCCACCCGGGACCGGGATGAAGCGCCCTTCAGATGCCGCTGCCAGTGCATTCTGAAAGGCGGGCCGCCTGGACAAGCGGTCCCGGATCAGGCGGCTTGACATGCCCATGCCAAGCGCCCCCCAGGCCTTGCCGTGCGCGACGTCGAAGCGCAGAATGCCGGAGCCGTCCTCGGACTTGCACGCAACGACTTTTCCGCCAGCGTCGAGCACGACCACGGAAAGCGGCAACATGCCCTCGTCCCTTCCATGTCGCAATGCGACATCGACGATCTGTTCTGCCCGCTCCAGGGGAAGCGTCGTTTTCAGCTTCATCGAGACGCTCGCTTCAAGTCCGGCAACCAGGTCACAACTTCGGGGAGGGCCAAAGGAAATGCAATCGTGATTGCGCGGGCATGGAAGAACGGCGCGAAGCCGCGGATCACCAGGCCCCGGGAGATGCCCGGGGCGCACTCCGTTCACGGGCAAGGCAGCCGCGCCTGTCCGGCGGGCACCCAGGCAGATGCAGGCCAAGCTGACGACGATCACCTGCTGCATCCTGCCATCCATGTCCTTCCATGGCCCGGCGCTGCCGAGGAGGGGCGGCCCTCCAGGCGTTGCCGGTTCTCGTCTCCGGCATGTCCGAGGCTCTCCGAATCGCCGCTTGCGTCTCAGACCATTTGCGCGCTCCTCCGAAAGGCCGGCTGCGGGCCGAACCGGGTCTGGCAGGCATCGCGCCTTTGCGTCAGGATCCTGCCACGTACGCCTCCCGCCTCGCCCTTCATGGGCTGGCCTGTATGTCCAGCCCTGCCGCAACCCGATTCGGGTCGCACGCGACCAGTTGAACAAGCACAGGAGTGTACCGATGGCACGAAAATTCCGCCGGGTCGTGACCGGCCATGACAACAATGGCAAAGCCATCGTCGTCAGCGACACGACTGCCACGCAATGTCTTGAACGCCCGAGCCGGCCAGGGGTCAGGTTGACGAATTTCTGGATCGAGCGTGGCAGCCCTGCCGAATACGACGGCCCGACAGAGACCTGCACCGGCGACCTCGTCCTGCACCCGCCGCCGATGGGCAGCACGTTTCGCTGCGTCGAATTCCTGCCCGAGGACCCTGACGTCCTGAAGACCGTCGACGGCAAGGCCGCGTTCGGCGAGATGGGCGCCAGCGCCAATGTCGTTGAGGGTGGCCGGCATCCGTTCATGCACCGAACCGATTCGCTGGACTATGCCATCGTGCTCACGGGCGAGATATGGATGGTCATGGACGACGAAGCGGACGACCTTCTGTTGAGGGCCGGTGACGTGCTGATACAGCGCGGCAACAACCACGCATGGTCGAACCGCGGTACCGAGCCATGCATCATCGCTTTCGTGCTGATTGACGGCGTCACCCGGCGCGATGCGCCGGCAGGCCGGCAAAAGGGCATCCCGCGGCAAAGCTGAACAGGACCAACGCGCCCCAAAAGGCGTAGTGCACGCCGCGTTCCGGCAAGTTCGCCTTGATGAAGCAGGCGACGCCTGAGCAAAGCGTGAAGGGCCGCGAAGATTGGCCCAATCAGCGGTATCGGCGGCGACCGGGATGTTGATCATGCAACGTCTTGACCCTCCAGTTGCTGGAAGGATTATCTTTTTCCCGACTTGGTTACGGGTGCAATGCAGGAGTCCGCCATGCCGAAGGATGCTGCCGGATCTAAGACCGCCACGCTCTATCGGATGGTGATGGCCGATCACATGTGCCCCTATGGCCTGAAGTCGAAGGACCTGCTTGAGCGTCAAGGGTACACCGTCGACGACCGCCACCTGACGACCAGGGAGGCCGTGGATGCCTTCAAGGCGGAACATGGCGTCAGGTCGACGCCGCAAACATTCTTCGGAAAGGACCGTGTCGGCGGCTACGAAGACCTCGCGCAACGTCTCGGCGTCCCGATCAAGTCCAAGGATGAGACAACATACCAGCCGGTCATTGCACTCTTTTCCGTTGCGGCCCTCATGGCGTTGGCAATGACGTGGGTGTCGATGGACACTGTGCTTGCGGGTCGCACGGTCGAGTGGTTCATCTCGATCTCGATGGTTCTTCTCGGACTTCAGAAGCTCAAGGACCTCGAAGGCTTCGCGACCATGTTCCTGAACTACGACCTCTTGGCTCAACGCTGGATTCGATACGGGTACGTCTATCCCTTCGCTGAAACAGGCGCAGGCCTTCTCATGATGGCAGGAGCACTGACCTGGGTATCGGCTCCGGTTGCCTTGTTCGTGGCCGGGATCGGAGCCGTCAGCGTCTTCAAGGCGGTCTACGTCGACAGACGCGAACTGAAATGCGCCTGCGTCGGCGGGAACAGCAACGTGCCCCTGGGGTTCGTGTCGCTGACCGAGAACCTGATGATGATCGGAATGGCCATCTGGATGCTCACGAAAGCGTCCGGGCTCCTTGCTTGACGTTCCACCCGCTGGAAACTCCATAAGGCCAAAGGCATCACGAGACATCAAATGCGGATCGCACGGATTCTCTTCATTCTCGTCGGGATCGGCGGCTTGGCCTACTGGCTCGCAGCGGGACCAGACAAGCAGGTGGCCCAGACTCCTGATGAACCGACAACATCCCTTGCAATCATCACGGTGCCGGAGTCATTGTCTTCTAGCGCTCAGGTCGGGAGAGTTGCGTTTGAAGCCAAGTGTTCGGTCTGCCATGAGGGCAATGCGGTCGGGCGAGAGGATATCGCCCCTCCGCTGGTTCACAAGATCTACGAGCCATCACACCACGGCGACGAGGCCTTTCAGCGGGCCGTGGCAATCGGTGTTCGACAGCATCACTGGCCGTTCGGGGACATGCCGCCAGTCGAGGGCCTGACCCGTGGAGACGTCGCGATGATCATCGCGTATGTCCGCGAGTTGCAGCGGGCAAATGGAATTGACTGAATTCGGGGAAACAGGAATGAACAGACGATACATCGCATTGGGGGCAATCCTGATTGCAGCGACTTCCGCCTTTGCGCATCAGGGCGTTCAAAATCCGGCCGTCAAGGCCAGAATGGCCGCAATGAGCGCAATTTCCGAACACATGAAGAGCCTCGGGATGATGGCAAGGGGAGCAACAGCGTTCGACGCCGAAGCCGCCAGGGCGGCGGCGGCGGCCATCGCGGACCACGCCGCCGCCGTCCCGGGACTGTTTGAAGCGAACGAAACCGACCCCAGATCGGAGGCGAGGCCGGAAATTTGGACCAACTTCGAGGATTTCGGCGCGAAGGCAGCCGAGCTTGAAAGTATCGCTGCCGGGCTTTCGGCCTCGATCACCGCTCCGGAAGACCTCGGGCCGGCGTTGGGCGGCCTTGGTGCAAATTGCAGGTCCTGTCATTCGGTCTATCGCGAATAGACATGCCGATTTCGAGACGAACTTTCCTTGCTTCGACAACGGCGGCGGCCGTCGTTCCGTCTTGGAGCATGGCCAATGCAACAAAGCTCACCGCTGAACCCGTGGTTGCACAGATTTTGCCGGAAGGATCAGGCACCACCCCTTCGCTCGGATTCAACGGGGGCACGCCCGGGCCTGTCCTTCGGGTCAGGCAGGGCGACGAACTCTTCGTGAATTTCGAAAACCGGACCGGGGAGCCTTCGTCGGTCCACTGGCATGGCATCCGGATCGACAACGCGATGGACGGAGTTCCGGGCCTGACGCAAGACGCCGTCCCAGACGGGGACGATTTCGCGTATCGATTCGTCGCGCCCGACGCAGGCACCTTCTGGTACC
>VYCX01000413.1:6422-8799 GCA_009843725.1 Boseongicola sp. SB0675_bin_26 | reverse complement strand
CCCGTGACCCTGCCCCACGGCAGGGCACATTCGCCCGACGACCGTTCCCGGCGGTCAGGTCCGCGCCCCGCGAATGCGTTCAGGCCCCCGGATGCAGCGGCACGGATTCGGCAATGGACGGTTCCATTCGGCCCGGGAATCGGGCAGGGTCGTGCCAGGCGCGGACCTGTTTGCAATTTCCAGGCCCCCGCCGCGGCCGAAACAGGGGGGACAATCGTCATGAACATGTTGCGTACGCCTGCGGCAGTCACGGCCGTGTTGCTCCTTGCGTCCTGCGGGGGGGATGACAGCGCCCCGGCAGAGAACGCGGTGTCCGGCACTGGATCACGGCCGGATCAGGAGACGCGCGCCGACGTGTCGGCGAGGCTCGTCGGCATCGCCGCGCGAACGGATTTCCTGACCGTCTCCACATGGCACGGAGAGACAAGCAGCCCGCTCCTGCCAAAGTTCCGTGCCAGCGCGTCATGCTCCGGAACGACCTGCACCCTCGACGAGCCGCAGACCGGCCTTTCGGCGTCGGCGAGCCTGGATGACCTGAACCTGGACACGTCGCTGCCCGACGCCGTCCCGGGGCGCCACGGCATCGACGTGCTTGACGCGCGAACGGAAAGCGGCCGGATCCGCGCGGGAGTGATGGATCACGCCGCGTTCGTCGTTGACAGCGATCGCGCCGTGATCGAGGGCATCACCGTCTGGGCCAGGTTCTCCGTCGCCGGCGGCGACCTGACGCGATCACGCCCGACGGGTTCGGCGACATGGACCGGAATCATGCTCGGCGTTCCTGCGGACGCTTCGGGGCGCACGGACTTCCTGCAAGGGGACGCAGCGCTGACCTACGACTTCGCGGGATCCCTCGACGCCGTGTTCTCGGGCATCCGCAACGTGACCAGGAACCGGGATCATTCCGTCGCGAGCGTCCGGTTCGACGACGTTCCCGTGTCCGCGGACGGGACGTTTGCCGCCGGGGGCACGGGAGATCGCATCCAGGGCGGCTTCCACGGCCCGGGCCACGCGGAGACGGCCGGCGTCTTCGAGCGGGACGGGATCGTCGGCGCCTTCGGAGCCAGCCGGCAGTAGCCGGCCCCGGAACGGGCCGAAGCGCCGATCCGGTCCCGGCATCCAGGCAGGATCTCGCACAGGGCGCGAAGCGCGTCCGGGACGCTTGGCGACTGGCCGCCGCACCGCCATGCCGCCGCCCCGGCCGCGAACGGCCCGGACTTCTCGCGCCCAGCATTCCCGGATTCCGATGGCCCGGGTTGGTTGTTTCCGGGCGGCGGCAGACGGCGCTCCTCACGCCTTGCGGCCCGCCAGCCCGACCAGCCTGCACCTGTGCAGGCTTTCCCGGCCTTGACGACTTCCGGCCGTCCGGGAAACGGACAAGCACTCCCGTGAGATCGGGCCCGATGTGGAACTGGCTCGCGCGCATGGTCCTGCCGCCCCAGCTCCAGACCCGGACGGGGCCGGACATGCCGAAATCCGTCAGGTCCGCCGGGGCGCCGGCTACCGCGACCGTGCCCGTGGCCGCCCAGAGGGTGCCGGCGAGCGCCACGGTCGGCGGGCCGGACGCGCCGCGCTCGAAGGCGCTGCACCTCCAGATCTCCGTCCGGCGGTCGATGGCTTGCGCACCGGAAGTCACGGTCCGATCCGCGCATCCGGCGACGGCGGAGACGGCGACCGCCGCCGCGATCAGGCACCTTCGCATCTTCTTCCGGCTCCCCTGGCACGGGCCGCCCCTCCGCCCGGACGTGGCCGCACCCCCGTCACGGCTTCAGCCGCGAATGCAGACGGCCCAAGGTCGCTGCACCATGGGTCCGGCGCGGAACTCCGGCCCGCGAAAACCGCATGCGCAACGCGGCGGCGGATGCAACCGGCGCAGTCATTCCCGGTCCGGCGTCCTGGACGTCATCCAGGCCCCGACCGCAGCGCCATCGCCGAAGTCGATCTGGAAATCCCCCGTTTACGCCTCGCGGACGCTCACGCGATCCCTCGTCGGGCTTCAGGCGCAATGACACGTGTCCGAGGGCGTGGCGCTCCGACATCTCGACGGTTCCGTCCGCAAGGCCCGTTTCGGGAATGGGCACGATCCAGTCCGGACTGGCGGCATGGCCACCGAAGCTGTCGATCACGCCGCTGATTGCCGGGCTGGCCCCGAACTCCACGCCAAGCGTCACGTCGGCCATGAAGTGGCCGCTGGCCATGCCCCCCCGGAATCGTGGAGAAACGGCAGCCCGACCGCGTTCCCGGAGCAGGTCGCCCTGTCGCTGTCGTTCATGCCGTCCTGCCGCGACGAGGCTCCCAGG
Organism: Boseongicola sp. SB0675_bin_26; assembly: GCA_009843725.1. GTDB lineage: Bacteria > Pseudomonadota > Alphaproteobacteria > Rhodobacterales > Rhodobacteraceae > JAJEFO01. The sequence goes on along the minus strand of VYCX01000413.1, from coordinate 6,499 downwards.
AAGATCTGCCGGCCTCCATGGGGCGCGAGCACGCCGCGCCAGCGGGCTTCGGCCCTCGTCCTGCCGGCTTCGGCGAG
>VYCX01000413.1:0-6412 GCA_009843725.1 Boseongicola sp. SB0675_bin_26 | reverse complement strand
GCCCTGACGTCCGCTTTCGTCAGCGGCTCTGCAGGCGCGTGTCGCACCCCGCCCCCGAAGAGAAAAAGCGCCAGCGCAAACGCTGCGGCAATCCTCCTCATGTCCTGGCCGGTTGCCGAACGGCTGCCCGAAACTTTCCTTCGGCGCTCACACAGGCTGAAACGGCGACAGCATCAACCATCGACCTGATGCAAGGCACGGCGACGAGCCGCGCACGCGTCGACTTCGCCAGGAATGGCCCAGGGCGGTCCGAAGGCTGGCCTCTCATCTCTTCCCGCCGAACGCGCCCGCGAGATCCTCGCGCCGGAGCACCCCCCCCATCCCTTCGTGATCCCGGCCGAAGAACGCGCCGGTGACGGCACCGACATCCGCGCCCGCGAGGCCCCGGTTGCCGAACGTCGCCGCCTCGACGGCCACGGCATACATGAGGTCCCCGCCGTGCCATGTCCTGCCGTCGTCGTGTTCCAGGCCGCTGAACAGGATCTCTCCCGATGACGGGTCGGAGAGCGTGAGGTCAAGGCGGACGTCCCCGGTCACCTTCCGCTCCGTGCGTCCAAGGCCAAGAAACGTCCCCGTCCAGCTTGCGGTTCCCGAAACGGGCAGGCTGCCTGTCGGGGCGGGGCCGGCGGTCCATGGCTGGACCAGCCCGTTTCGCGCGGAGACGCCGAAGCCGACCTGGCCTCCCGCCACGTCGAGACTCCCCGTGAGGTGCGCCGACTCGCTCGCCCACGGGCCGAGGCTCTCCGTCGTGATCTCGCTGCCGAACACCGACGCCGGCCCGAACCGCGCGTGGGCCGCATGCAGCAGGTCCTTGTCCAGTTCCGTGACCACGAACGGGCTGGCGGGGCCGTAGTACACCGCGTTGAGCACGGAATCCGGAAAGCGCTCCCCGTCCGTGTGCTGCCAGAGTCCGAGCAGGTGCAGCAGCTCGTGAACGAGGACATGCACGAGGTCTTCCCGGGACAGGGTGCGGTCCGCGTTGACCGCCGTCCAGCCAGCCCGGACATGGTTGTTCGCCAGGGAGGCATCCGGGGACGCGTTCTCCCGCCATGAAATCCCCAGGTTCGACGGCTCCGACCACTCCGCCAGCTCTCCCCGCCATCGGGACTGGGGCGAGTGCTCGACATGGATCTCCCCGTCCGGAATCCCCGAGATCGCGACCGGGGCGGCAACGGGCGTCTCGTCGAAGAGGATCTGCCTGTCCCAGGGCAGGACGGAGTTCACGACCGCCACGGCGTGCATGGTCGCCTCCCTGAACGTGCCGCCAGCCCCTTCCACGACATGGAGCGCAGGCCGGTGCGGGAACGTGACGAAGAAGATGATGTCGTCAGGCGTGATCTGCCGGAGCGCGGCCACGACGTCGTCCGCGTCCGTGCCGTCGGCGACCCGGCCCTCGCGGAGGCTGACGCCGTTGCGGACGCCTGCGCCTGCGAGATCCTCCGCACGGGCGCCGGCGCCCGTCCCGATGCGGACGGTGCCGCCCGAGCGGAAGACCGGGAAGGACGGGTTCTCGGAAACACGGGCCCACGGCGGCGCGGGCGGCGGCGTGGGCGTCCCTGCGGATGACGGTGGCGGTGGCTGCGGCGGCATCAGCGGCTCCGGTTCGCCGCCGCCACAGCCGGCCGCCAGCAGGGACAGGCACATGCATGCGGGGAGGATCATGCCATGACGCAAGCCGGTGCATGGCATCGCGCCCATCATTCGGCACGCCGGGCCTGGAGCCGGGCGTTCACGGCCCTGTTTCCCGAAGCGGTCCGGCGAACGGGCAATGCGTTCACGCTGGCCGGGCGAACGCGATCGGGAACCAGTCCTCCCGAAGCCTATCGCCGGGCGCCATTCCGTGTCCGGGGAAGGGCGGAGAGGTCGGGCCCGGCCGTTCAACGTAGCGCGCGTCGTCGCCGACGAAGCGAAGGGAGAAGGCGCGGCGGCGGCCGGTCGAGACGTTGCCGCGGGCGCCGTGCAGCGTGTCGAAGCTGAACGCGACCGCGTCGCCCGGCTGCATCGGCCACTCGCGTATCTCCATGCCTTCTGCATCAGGATCGGGCACGGGCATCCAGGCGTCGTCGTCAGGGTAGAAGCTCTCCTCGTTCAGCCAGCGTGTCGGCAGCACCGGCTTCGGCCAGACATGCGAGCCCGCCACGCATCGGAGCGCGGCGTCGGCGATCGGGTCGACCGGCGACCAGAAGCTCACGGTCTGCCGGCCCGCCACGAAGTAGTACGGCCCGTCCTGGTGCCAGGGCGTGGGTGTCGAGGTGCCGGGCTCCTTGACCAGCACGTGGTCGTGGAAGAACTGCGCCCTGTCCGACTGCATCAGGTCGGCGGCAACCTCGGCGGCGGGAGAATCGCGCAGCACCTCCCCGAATTCCGGAATCCGCGTCCAGTTGCAGTAGTCCTCGAAGAAGCGCCCGCCGTCGCCCGGCTTGAGGTTCTCGGCGGCGTAGGGGCCGGGTTCCGCCATGTTCCGCTCGATGCCTGCACGGATGGCGTCGACATGATCGGCGAAGAGGCCCCTGACCAGCACGACTCCGTCGCGCCGGTAGGCGTCGACGTCCGATTGGTCGAGACATGAATGTGTCATGCCGGACGCATGGGTGATTCGGCCTCGCTTGGCAAGGGAAAACAGGCGCGGCGGAAGGTCCGGCGCGTCCGTCCGAAGCAGGTCGGGCAAAGTCGCCTCGGGACGGCCGGTCCGCGAAGGGCGCGGTCCCGGGACATCCTTCACGCCGGACCGGCCGGCTGACTGTCGCCGGGAGAGACCGCCGGTCGAAGGAGAGGCCACCGCCGAGGACGGCGCGATGCTGCCGGCGGCACCGTCGCCGGCTGCGCCAGTGCCTGGCGACAAGGACGTCACTTCTCCGGCAGCAGCCAGGTCGTCCCGACAGAGCCGATCCTGGCGAGATTCGGGTTCAGCGTCATCGGGACGTACTCCCCGCGCCGCCACAGCTTGCCGAGATCCTCGTAGTGCGGGCTCAGCGGGTGCCCGGACTGTCCGGTGGAAATGACGAAGACGGAACTCTCCGGGTCGGACAGGTCGTACACGCCGCGGTATCCGGCCCCGTTCTCGCTGAGAAACGGCTCGGGCCCGGCACCGACGGTCCGGGCGCGAAGCAGCGTGTGGTCGCCGCCGGAAGACGGGTGCCGGATGTTCACGAAGCGGGCGAGCCAGCGGTTCTCTCCCAGGACGGGATGCCTGTGCACGGCCTGGTGCGCGTCACCCCAGCGGAGCGATTCCAGCGGCCCTTCCCGGGTCTCCCTGATCCAGAGCAGCGCGTCTTCCAGGGAGAGCCGCGCGATCTCGCTGCATGTTTCCAGTCCTTCGGTCTGGACATCGTCGCACCATGCGCCTGCCCCCTCGACGTTCCTGAAGACGCGTTCGATGAAAATCGGCCTAGGATTCGGAAACCCGTCCGCGAGCGGGCCGAGCTCGTCCCTGACCAGCCGGCCGTGCAGACGCTGCATCCATGCCGCGTATATCAGCGGTTCCGGGGCGTGCTCGCTCATCTCGCCGTTCCAGCCGGCCAGGAGGTCCAGGGCATCGCGACGCAGGCGCCCGGTCGTGCCTCTTTCCGCGGCCTCGCCCGCGACCCGGAGGTCGCGTCCGACCAGCGGCAGCAGCGTGCGCGCCGCGACGGAGACGGCATCGAGCTGCGCATCGACGAAGCTCTCTCGGGTGTGGACCTTCCTGCTCTCCATCAGGCGCCTCAGTCTCCGCACTCTCTGCGTGTCGCCCCAGCGATGGCTGACGTGCAGGGGAAAGGCCCGGCCCGTCGTCCTGTTTTTGGTGCTTGCGACGATGCCGTCGGACGGGTGGCGGACTTCCGGATTCGTCGCGTAGGGGAGGATGCCCAGCCATCGGCCTTCCGGTTGCCAGCCTGGCGTCGGAATCTGGCCGCGGGTCCCGCTTCTTGCCGAACGGCGGGGGATCGCGCCGATGACCTTCAACGCGATCTCCCGGGGATCGGCGACGACAAGGTTCTGCGCCGGCGCCACGAAACCCTCGCCCGCCGCCAACGCCTCGTCCACGTTCCTGGCCCGCATGAGTCTCGTCATGGCCTGTGCCGATGTGTCTGCGGCGTCCAGGGCGGTCCAGGCAAGCGCCGCGACATGCCCGGGCGGGACGACGGATTCGAGATCGAAGACGGAGCCGGGCAAGAGCGGGCCGTTGTCGCTCCATCGCAGCGTGACGGTCACGGGGGCCGAATCCTTCACCTCGATGACCGCGTCACGCGATTCGAGCCGTTTCCAGCCATCGGGCGCAAGAACCTCTTCCGGATCTTCCGGGTTCAGCTTCTCCAGGAAGATGTCCTGGTCGTCGGCATAGGCATGGGTGAGGCCCCAGGCGACGTGATCGGAACGGCCCGTCAGCACGACCGGCATGCCCGGGATCGTTCCGCCGATCACGCCGCCGCTGGCAAGCTCGAGCCGCGCGAGATGCCAGATTGACGGGGCCGTCAGCTCCAGGTGCGGGTCGTTGGCGAGAAGCGTAGCCCCTGCTGCGGACCGGTGGGGCGCCGCCGCCCAGGCGTTCGACGCGCCTTCGGCGCCGTGCAGTGCGGCAAGCGAATGCCGGATGCCGGATCCGGCAGCCGCCGCGTTCCGGGTCGTTGGCGCGTCGAAGAGTGCCGGGACGTTGAAGGCGGCCGTCTTGCCGTCGTCCGTCATGTCGGGGAACAGGTCGCGCCTGCGCGCCTCCGGCAGCACGGCGGCAAGCCGCGCGCGGAGCACCTCGTCGCGGAGATGCCCTGTGAGCCGCAGGGCCATGAGCTTGCCGATGGCGATCGAGTCGGACGGACGCCAGGGCTCGACCCCGGCGCCGAAAAGCCAGAACTCGGGTGCGCCCCGGCCCCGCGCTCCGGCGCCGACCTGGACGAGCCACGCGTTGACCCCAGCGGCGTACGCCTCGAGCGCCCGGCGCGTCCAGGCATCCTGCGCCTCGACGGAGGCGACCGCCAGGGCGTGGATGTCCAGCCGCCGCATCAGCTCGTCGACCGGCAGCGTGCGGGATCCGAAGATCTCCGAGAGCCGGCCCTGCGCCGTGCGCCGCAGCATGGTCATCTGCCAGAGCCTGTCCTGGGCTTGCGCGATGCCGAGGCCGAAGAACACGTCCTCGTCGGTCTGGGCGAAGACATGCGGAACGCCCGCGCCGTCGCGCACGATCTCGACAGGGGCGCTTATGCCCGCAACCTTCAGCGCTTCTGAATAGTCCGGAATCGAGCTTGACAGGACCCACCAGACGCAAAGGGAGAGCGACAGCGCAAACGCCAGCAGCCAAAATGCGATTCGGGCAAGCCACCCGAGGAGAAGGACCATGTACCAGGAACGCCTTGTTGGCCGCTTCCACCCGCGCGGCGGCAGAAGCCTACGCCGCCGCGAGCGGGGACGCCACGAAAAATTCCGCGGCCGCGAGGCGTGGCGTCATGAGACATCCGGCCATGTCCCGGAAATGCGTGACGCCTGCACCCGCAAGCTGCTGCGCCGGCCGGACTGCGGAATCGTCTGCCGTGCGACCGCCGGCTCCGAAGACCGCGCAAAGAAAGCTGACGGCACGGATGCGAAAGCGGAGGGCGATCCCGATGCCTGCATGAGCGTCACGGCACCGGACCGGTCCGTCATTCGTCGCGGGCCGGCTCGCGGTCATGCGTCCGGAGCGCGAGGCGTCGCTTCTGCTTGCCGCAAAGGGCCGGCCTTGCGACCCAAGGTGCCGCCGGGATGGCTGGAGCGGAAAAAGAGCGGCTCGCGCGAATCGGAGAACCCCGGTTAATCTCGCGCTTCGGGCGCCAAAGGCGGACAGCGAATCGAGCAAGGCGGTCGAGGTTCGATTGCAGAGTGATCCGGCGACCGAAACAAGATCCGATGAAGGCATCGTTCAAGTTTGCGGCACATCCCAGGCATCGGGTCCGCGAGACATCGCGCGCTTCGTGCGGGCCGCCGCGGTCAAGCATGCCTGACCTTGGTCAGGACCTTCCAGGATTGTCCATGAAGTGCGTCGGCCGACGCAATCCGGGCAACTTGTGGCGAACGAGGCCGGAATCCCGTCAGGAACCGCTTGATACCTTCCTTCCGGAGGCATTCCTCTGCATCCCGCCTTGGGGATCCGCCTTGGGCTCGGACAGTTGCATTTCGCCTGCAGCGGACATGCGGCTTGCAGACAGCGGAAGAGCTTGCGAGTTGCGACGAGCACCCGCCGTCCGGTAGCATGCCGTCATCCTGTCACAAGTTCAGCGGGCAAGACATCGTGGAACGGATCGATCATGCGACGGCCTGGAGGGGTCTTCATTGCTGGCCAAACGGGCTGCGGAATTTCATGACCGGGTTCGCCCTTCCCGCCCTGCCCGCCTTCGAGGCCGCCTGATGCTCTCCGGCCCGCGCCAGCTTGCCAGCGCCGAGCAGACCTTCGGCTACTTCCTGCACG
>VYCX01000225.1 GCA_009843725.1 Boseongicola sp. SB0675_bin_26 | reverse complement strand
ACCTTCGTGGCGGGCTTCATCGGCAGCCCGAAGATGAACCTGATCCAAGGGCCCGAAGCCGACAAGTGCGGTGCCGCGACGATCGGCATCCGCCCCGAGCACATAGACATCAACGAGAAAGAGGGGCTTTGGCAGGGCACCGTGGGCGTGTCGGAACACCTCGGCTCCGACACCTTCATCCACATCCAGTGCAAGGCGTCGCGCGAGCCGCTCACGGTACGGGCCACAGGTGAAATGGCCCTCGAATACGGTGCCGAGGTCCACGTGACGCCGCGCCCGGAGCACCTTCACAAGTTCGACTCGAAGGGGCTCCGGATGGAATGAAACGGCTCGAAGGCAAGACCGCGTTGATCGTCGGCGCAGCGCGCGGTATCGCGCGCGCCTTTCCCGAGGCCCATGTGGCGGAAAGCGCGCGTGGCGCTCTTCCCGGCATCGACATTGCCTGGGCGCGCCAATCGGCAGAAGAGATGGCCACGGCTGCCATCGTGGTGGAAATCGATGGCGCCCGACAAGACTTCATCGGCGCAAGCGTCGCCAAGACCATGGCCGCCCCCAGCGGCAGCGGCATCCTGATCAAAAATGCGACGATCATCGTTTCGGCCCCGATCGACGAGATTGCCCGGGACGACTGCGCGCGGGTCCGCGACATCAACGTCGCCGGCACGCTGTTCATCCTGCAAGCCGTTGCGTGGCACATGATGGAACGCGGCAAGAGCGGCAGTGCCATGGTTGTGGCGAGCCGGACGAGCCGTTGCGGCGAGTCCGTTGTCGCGGCCTGCTGTGCATCGAACTCGGCGGTGAGCAGCCTGTCCCAATCGGCCGGGCTGATCCTCGTTCAGCACCGCATCAACGTCAACGCCATCGCCCCCGGAGTGGTCGACGGTGAGCACCGGGACGGCGTCTACGCCTTCATCGCCAAGCATGAAGGCAGCCTGTTCGGGCGGAAGAAGAGGGATGTCGGCTCAAGCGTGTCCTGCGGGTGCGCGGGCCGGACCGGAGCCCTCGCCGGCAGGGCGGTCTTTCTCGCTTCCGACGAGGCCGACTGCATCGTTGTCCGGACCTGAAACGTTGATGGCGGACAGAGGATGAGTTGAGCGATGAATTCGGGGGATGCCATGAAAAAACTCGGCAATGATGCCTTGTCGAGCCTTCCCGAGGGCATCGAACGCCCACGCTACGACCGAGGCAAGCTGACGCCCGGGATCGTGCACATAGGACTTGGCAACTTCCACCGCGCGCATCAGGCATGGTATCTGCACCGGCTGATGCAAGACGGTCGTGCGCAGGACTGGGCCATCATCGGCGCTGGGGTAAGGCCCTACGATGCGGCGATGCGCGAAAAGCTCCTGGCGCAGGACTGCCTGACCACACTGATCGAACTTGACCCCTCTGGCGCGAGCGCCGAGGTCATAGGGCCCATGGTCGACTACCTGCCGGTCGAGGACGGCAACGGCGCCTTGATCCGTGCCTTGGCCGATCCGCAAATCCGCGTCGTCTCGCTGACTGTGACCGAGGGCGGATATTACATCGACGCAAGCGGCAGTTTCGACGCCGCACACGCCGATATCGCCCACGACGCCCAAGACCCCGACAATCCATGCACCGCCTTCGGCGCCATGATAGCCGCACTGAAGCTGCGCCGCGCCGCTGGGCATGGGCCATTCACCGGGCAAAGTTGCGACAATCTGCAGGGCAACGGTGCCATCCTGCGCCAGACGGTCGTGTCGCTCGCCCGTCTGAGCGACCCGGATCTTGCCGACTGGATCGATGGAAATTGCAGCTTTCCCAACTCGATGGTGGATTGCATCGTGCCGGCGACCGGCCCGAAGGAAATTGCCCTTGCGCGATCGTTCGGGATCGACGACGCCGCGCCCGTCACCCACGAGAACTACCATCAGTGGGTAATCGAGGACGATTTCTGCGCCGGGCGGCCTGACTGGGACGAAGTCGGCGCAACCTTCACCGACGCGGTGCACGACTACGAGACGATGAAGATCCGGATTCTGAACGCCGGGCATCAGGTGCTCTCCAACGCCGGCGAGCTCCTGTCGGTTGAAACGATCGCCGATTGCATGGAGCACCCGCTGATCGCGGCGCTGTTTCGCAAGGTCCAGGCCGAGGAGATCGCGCCCTACGTGCACCCTGTGCCCGACATGACGCCAGCGAACTACAAGAAGCTGGTCGAGCGTCGCTTCTCCAACCCGGAGATTCTCGACACCACCCGTCGCGTCGCCTTCGACGGATCATCGCGGCACGCCCGCTTTGTCCTGCCCATTCTGCGAGAGGCGCTGGCTGCGGGTGGTTCAGTCGAGGGTCTGAGCCTGGTCGAGGCGCTGTGGGCACGGATGTGTGAGGGGACGCGCGAGGACGGCAGCTGCATCGAGTCGAATGATCCGTTCTGGGATGACCTTACCGCGTACGCGGCCCGCGCCCGAGAGGTCCCGCACATCTGGCTTGAGATGCGCGACATTTACGGGGACCTCTCTCAGGCACCGAGATTTTCCTCAGCCTTTGAGCGATGGCTGACATTGATTTATCGCGACGGCATCGAGTCAGTCATTTGCCAATATCTGAATCGGGATGCGAGCGCGGCAGGCAGTCCTCACTGAGGTGGACAAAGACCCGGGCGGATTTGCCCCGCTGGTCGAGGGACCTGGGACCATAAGGGAAAGAGCGGTGCCTGAGGTCGGTGACGCAGACGCCGAAGCTGTCCGGGCAGATTGCCGTGCAGGGCCTGGCGCGCCGCCGTCGGCCTGCCCGCGCGCAGCTTCCGCAAGTTGCTCGACGACATCTCGGGCATGGCGTTGAACCGCTGCGCCTGCAGGACCATGGCGAAAGCCTGCTGCCCGTCGTCACCACGCCGACCCCGATCCAGAAACGGGCCTTTGAGCCTCTCCGGGTCAACCCAGGCCAGAACCCTCCCATTGGAAAGACAGGTTGACCGGCGGCGGTCCGGGCCCGATAGCTGGAATGTCGACAGGATGGTCGCGGAATCCCTCTTCGGCTCCCCATGAAGTGTCGCCAAGTGCCAGGTTCAGCCGTGCGGCAGAACTCCAGCGCTGAATCGCCGGCGACGGGATCGACCTGCTCGCCGTCGCAACCGCGGCACCGTTCCGTTGTCGGCATGTCGCGGCGGCCCACCGTCGGCGAGTCACGTCAGACGAGACATGTGCGTCGGCTCCCAGGCTTCCGGCAGCCTTCGAAGCGCTTTCAAGCGTGGCGGTGCAGGGCAGTCTCTGGTCCTCAAGCGCGCGCTTCAGCCAGTGTCAGCTGTCCTGCCCTTGTGGCAGCAACCTGCCAGCGCGTGGCCGCAGGTGACCAACCGGTCGCTTGTCCGTTCAGTGCAGGAGCAAGGATGTCGGAAGCGCCTTTGCATCAGGTTCCGATGACATTGTGGTCCGGCCCGTAAGGAAATCCGGTGATGTTCGTTGCACTGTCTTCGCCAACGACAAGGATGTCATGTTCTCGATACCCGCCGGCGCCGGGCCGGCCTTCGGGAATCATCAACATGGGTTCCATGGAGATCACCATGCCCGGTTCCAGGATCGTGTCGATGTCTTCGCGAAGTTCCAGCCCGGCCTCCCGGCCGTAGTAGTGGCTGAGCACGCCGAAGGAGTGGCCGTATCCGAAGGACCGGAATTGCAGGAGCCCTTCGTCTTCGAAGAACCTGTTGATCTCCGCGCAGATTCCCGAGCACGCCGCGCCCGGCCTGATGAGCGACAGACCGAGTTCGTGCGCCGCAACGTTGGCTTGCCAGATCCTGAGCGTTTCAGCATCGGGTTCCCCGAGAAAGAGTGAGCGTTCGAGCGCTGTGTAATACCCGCTGATCATCGGAAACGCGTTGAGACTCAGGAGATCCCCGGCTTCAAGCCGCCGGCCGGTGACAGGGTTGTGCGCGCCATCAGTATTGATGCCTGACTGGAACCAGACCCAGGTATCGCGATATTCCGCATTCGGGAAAGCGTCAGCGATCACGATTTCCATCGCGTCGCGCCCGGCCATTGCGACATCGATTTCGCGGACGCCTTCGCTGATCGCCTCCTTGATCGCCCATCCTCCGATGTCCGCAATGCGAGCCCCTTCCTTGATGAGCGAGATTTCTGCAGGCGACTTGACCATCCGGAGCCGCATCGTGTCCGGCGCGATATCGACCAGGCTGTCGGCACCCAGCATTTCGCGGCACGTCTGCTCGGCGGCAAGGGTCAGGTGATCTGCCTCGATGCCGAGCCGGGCGGTGGCGCCGATGACGGACTTCACCGCCCGCCAGTAGTTGTCGCGTTTCCAGTCCGTGTAGACGAGATTGTCCTCGATCGAGCGTCGCCAGGGCTGGCCGGCATCGATGTTCGCCGAGACTGTCGTGCAGCGATCCTTGGTCACGATGCAGCCGTAGGGCCGACCGAAGGCGCAATGAAGAAAGCCGGAGTAGTAGGCGATGTTGTGCATCGACGAGAGCAGCACGGCCGGGATGTCTCTTTGCTCCATGACGGCGCGGAGCCTTTCCAGCCGAGCCGCATACTCTTCGGGGGCGAAGGGCGGCTCGGCCTTTTCGCCGTTTTCGAGAACAAGGAAGTCGGGGCGCGTGTCAGCCATGGCGGTCTCCATTCTGGCCATCGCCCCGGCGTACAGGGCCATGATCTCCTGGACCCGGACCACCGCCGGGGCAACGACGCCATCGCTGCAGGCAATCGTGACAATAGGGCCGCGCCACCTGGCAGGCAATGCTTCGGTGGCCTTGGCAAAGAAATGCGCTGCGATTTGGCGAGATCCAGCGACCGGGAATCGATGCCTGTGTCGGCCCCGATGCCGAGACCTAGACTCCCTTTTGTGCGCGCGCGCCGGTTTCCCTGCGGAAGTCGGCCCGGAATGCGGTAGCCGTCAGCGACACATGGGCATCAAGCGGCGGACGAATCTCGAAAGCCTTCGGTTCGCGGGAGAAGTTCCAGAGCCGGAACAGGCGCCATTCGGAAGGGCGCTCTTGCGACACCGCAACCTCGTTGCGGGAAATGAAGAAGGGTGTCCTTTCCCAACCGTTGGTTGTCTTCACCTCGATCAGGCGCGATCTCCCGTTCGGTTCGAAGCTGGAAATGTCATAGCCCGCGCCGTCGCCGTCCTCCTCCGAGACCCATCGCACCCGGCGGGCGAGGTCGCCCCGGCCGGCACAATGCAGGGTGGCCCGCTCATGCGCCAAGGCCCGCTCCTCTCCGGCACGACCAAGCGCCCGATTGCGCTCGTCCCGTCCCGCGATGTCGAATTTCTTCGCGGTTTGAATCATCTTCTCGAGATTTTTGGGTGGTGGTCCGTTTGACAAGGTGGGTGGCAACCCGACCGGAATTTCCAGCGATTCGAGCGTTCCGAACGCGGGGCGGCTCGCGGAAGGCCTGGAGATCCAGTCCGGATTTCGGTTGAGCCACCGCATGACGGCATCGGCGAGAGCGCCCTGGTAGTTCCTTGCCGGCCTGTAGCCGCGGATCCAGTCCTCGCCGAGATCCCTGAGTGCGGCGCTGATGTTTTGGTGCTTGAACTCGATAGAGGCCTCGGAGCGATCTTGCAGACGCGGCATCAACGCGCGTCGATGCGCGGCCTTCATGTATTCCCGTCCCGCGACGTCCTTGGCCAGCATCGCGAAGTAGTCCTCGACGATCAGGTCGTTCTCCTCGTCTGTCCATGGGCTGCCAGACATCCCGCCAGGCTATCGGCCAATGGAAAGGTTGTCATTAGCATGCGCGAGGAAATGTGCGCCTTTTGGATCCTGGCGGCATCCTGCCGTTCGGGACTGCGTTGCCTCGGATTCAGGACATGCCCGCCGCAACCCGCGCAGCGCCGATCGCTGCTTCCACGTCTTCTGCACGTGCCGGCACAATGCCGAGGGCCCTGGCCCGGATTTTAGTGAACGCAGCGTTTCCTGCACCGCCGCCCGCAGAGAAGATTGCGTCCGGGAATCCGCCGCCTCGGGCCTCGATTTCGCGATAGCATTGCGCTTCGATCCGCGCGATGCCTTCCAGCAGGCCTTGCAGGAAAGCCGCGTCGTCGGCAGGCCGGGGCGCAACGCGCGGCGTCAGGTTGGGGTCGTTGAACGGAAATCGCTCGCCGGCGCGGATCAATGGATAGTAGTCAAGGCCGGAGGGTGTCGTTGCGTCAATGCTGGCGCTCAGCCGGGCAATGTCATCGGGTGAAAAGAAGTGTGCCAGAACCGCGCCGCCGGAGTTGGACGCTCCGCCAACCAGCCATGCATCGCCAAGCCGATGCGAATACAGCCCGATTGCAGGATCGTCGATTCGCTCACGACCGAGCATCTTGATTGCCAGAGTGGAGCCGAGGGAGGTCACGGCCGTTCCGGTCTCGGGAGGGGCTGCCGCGATGAATGCCGCGATGCTGTCGGTGGTGCCGGCGTGGACGACGGCACGCGATGCCAGACCCAACCGGGCGGCGAGATCGGGCACGATCTCCGAGACCGGCGTCCCTACGGCGTGGGCGAGCGGCAGCAGCGCGATGTCAAGGACGTTGCCGATCCAGTCAGGCCAGGTGCCCGTCGCGGGGTCGAGGCCGGTCTTCAGGGCGTTGTTGCGGTCGGAATGTCCGCCGCGCCCTGTCAGCCTGGCGGCGATGAAATCGGCCTGGTGAAGGAGATGGCAGGCAAGCCCCTCCGCGTCTTCCGCAACGAGGCGCATGGCGCGCGCGAGCGCGGAATTCGGCCCTCGCGCGATATGCGTTGGCGGAGCGTGCATGTCGATCCGCGCCGCCTCGGGTTCAAAGCAGCCGGTATCATACATCAATGCACGACCAACCGGGCGCAGCCCTGCGTCGCACAGAACCATGCTGCCCGAAGTGCCGTCGACGGCAATCCGCGAAATCTCCATTCCCCTGTGACCGGATTCCTCCAGTGCCGCGACCTGGCGCAATATGCATGTTTCCACCGCCTGCCACCATTTTTCCGCGTCAATGCGGTCCGGGTCCTGGGGCAGATGCGCCGAGCGAGCCATCGACAGGACTTTCCCGCGTTCATCTGCGACAGCGGTTCGAATGCCGCTTGTGCCCACATCGATGCCAAGCGCCAGGCTCATGGGGGCGAGGCCAGTGCCTGCCGGTACTTTTCGGCATCCCAGTTCAGGAGTTCTGCCTCTGCCTCCGACCCGATGGGACTTGCGGACCATTCCTCTGGAAGCCGGCCAAGGACGTCCGAAAGGCATCGCAGCATTGCTCGCTGGCTTGGCGACGCATCGTTGCGAAGCGCGATGCCGACACCTTCGGACAGGATGGCCGGCCGCGCGCCAACCTGGCCGCCGCCGGACAGGCCCCCGGGTCCAAGAAAGACGACGTGGTCGGGATAGTACGAGCCGGACATTGCCAACGTGCAGGTCCGCGGTTGTTGCGCCATCCACCCTTCGCTCACCCACTCCATGCCGGACTCCGGGCATGCTTCCGGAGGGGTGTACTTCGCCGCACGATGCGGCATGGCAAGCCGTTCCTCCACTTCGCCGAGCAGTTCGGACACTTCCGGCACCGAATTGCCGCAGCAGATCAGGCCGTGATTCTGCAGAAAGACCACCTTCGTTTCCGCCGTCACCCTTGACATGATCGATTTCGTCAGCGGCAGGCCTGGCTTGGCATAGGGCACCGCCACGAAGGGCAGGCCTCCAAGCTTGCTGCGTGCGGCGGCGCAACCTTCGGGGCTGATCGCATGCGTCAGGGTCGCGATCGAATGTGTATGCACAACGACCGCATGATCGAACGCAGCGTGAAACGTCGTCTCGATCGACGGTCGAAGCGTGGTGTGCGGGTCCAGAACGGCTGCCCGGCAACTCCCGTCCCCGGCGGACCCGTACGCTTCAGCAAGCGCCGCGGCACGATCCACGGCGACGAAGATGTCCTGCAGTTCCGCATGCGCCAGTTCCGTGCCTGACGCCTTGATCCACATGACGTCGCCGTCTTTCACGGACGTGTTCCCCCCAGGACCCTGGACCTGAAGCGGATCCTTGCCGAGACGGGCGGAAAGGGCGCGGAATTCGGAATCAGGAGGTTCGAGGTACGCGCTCATGCGATCAGCTCCATCTGGTACGTGGGTGCCGGCACGCCCTCCTCAGCGCAGAGTTTGGCCAGGATGTCCGACGCATCGCCTGCCATGAAATTCTCGCGCAGGAGGCCGCCTTGCACAAACACGCTGTCCCAGCCTGCACCATGCGCGCCTGCAATGTCGTGCTCCAGGCTGTCGCCGACCATCAACAGGCGCGACCCCCCAAGGGAATGCTCCAGAGCCTCGAACACGTGGCGACGAGGCTTGCCGTAAAAGACCACGTTGCCTCCCTTCCCCTCATGCATGTGGGCAAGTGCGCCAGGCGCCAGCGTGTTGCGGTTCCCTGAGCGCGGACTGGCACGATCGGGATTCGAGCAGTAAACCGTCAGGTTCGCCGCCATCGCATGGTCCAGAACATCCTGCCACTCCTCCGCAGCGGCGTTTTCGGGAAGCCCCATGATCAGGATCGCCTCGGCCGCTTCCGGCACGTCACAGATCGTGACGTCCAGTCCGCCGGCCCACGAATTCGCGTCCCCATGCGTCCGCTCGACAAAAAAGTAGCGCCGTTCCGGCACGCGACCGGACCTGACATCCAGCCAAAGCGCCTCGCCGCTTGTCATGACCTTGTCAAACAGGTCGGGAGCGAACCCCATGGCGGCGACCCGTGCTTCGTTTGCCGATGCCCGCTTCCCCGAGTTGGAGAGCACGGCAAGCCGCACGTTCGCGCTTCGCAGCGATTCAAGCGCCGTCACCGCGCCGGGATACGGTTCGCTGCCATCGTGCAGCACGCCCCATTGATCCA
>VYCX01000193.1 GCA_009843725.1 Boseongicola sp. SB0675_bin_26 | reverse complement strand
CCTGCAAGCTTGGGGTTGTCCTTGGCCTTGATTGCCTGATCGGGATTGTCGTCGATGACCTTGTTCACGGCCACTTCGATCGCCCCGGCATCGGTGACCTGCTTCATGCCGCGGGATTCCACGAGTTCGGCCGGATCTCCGCCATCTGACCATACGATGTCAAAGAGCTCCTTGGCGATCTTGCCCGAGATGTCGCCCTTTCCGATCAGATCGAGAATGGATCCGAGCTGCGTTGCCGAGACCGGGCTTCCGGAAATGTCGAGGTCGTGCTTTCTGAGGCGGCCGAAGAGCTCGTTGATCACCCAGTTTGCCGCCGACTTGCCGTCGCGACCCTTGGCCACTTCCTCAAAGTAGGTGGCGGAATCCACGTCTGCCGTCAGGACGCCGGCATCGTATTCGGTCATTCCGTACTCGGCGACGAAGCGAGCCTTCTTCGCGTCGGGAAGCTCGGGCAGCGTTTCCTTGATGCTGTCGATCCATGACTGCTCGATCTCGAGCGGCAGGAGATCGGGGCAGGGGAAGTAGCGGTAGTCATGGGCCTCTTCCTTCGAGCGCATGGACCTGGTTTCGCCCTTGTCCGGATCATAGAGCCGCGTTTCCTGCTCGATGCTGCCGCCGTCCTCCAGGATCCGTATCTGGCGGCGAGCCTCGAACTCGATTGCCTGCTGGATGAAGCGCATCGAATTCATGTTCTTGATTTCGCAGCGTGTGCCGAGAACGTGGTGATCCCCGGATTCCAGATAGGCTTCATGGTCGCCAGGGCGGCACACGCTGATGTTGACGTCGGCGCGGAGATTGCCGTTCTGCATGTTGCCGTCGCAGGTGCCGAGGTAGCGGAGGATCTGGCGCAGCTTTCCGACATAGGCGGCCGCCTCCTCGGGACCGCGGACATCCGGTCTCGAGACGATTTCCATCAAGGCAACGCCGGTCCGGTTGAGATCCACGAAGGAAGACTCCGGATCCATGTCGTGAATCGACTTCCCGGCATCCTGTTCGAGGTGGATGCGCTCGATGCGCACCTTTCGCGCAATCCCCGGCGCAAGATCGACGAGGACCTCTCCCTCCCCGACGATCGGATGGTATAGCTGGCTGATCTGGTACCCTTGGGGCAGGTCGGGATAGAAGTAGTTCTTGCGGTCGAAGGCGCTCACAGGATTGATCTTGGCGTTGAGGCCGAGGCCGGTACGCACCGCTTGGGCCACGCAGAATTCGTTGATGACTGGCAGCATGCCCGGCATTGCGGCGTCGACGAAGGAAACGTTCGAGTTCGGTTCGGCGCCGAATTCGGTCGAAGCATCGGAAAAGAGCTTCGAGATCGATGCAACCTGTGCATGGACCTCAAGGCCGATCACGATTTCCCAAGGTCCGGTATCGCCGGCTATGACCTTGGGGTCCGGAGAGTCGTAGGTCAGGTCAAGCATCGGGCGTGTGTCCTCAGATTGGGCTCGAATGCGTTCTAGAAAACGTCGCTCAAGCCTTCAAGCTGGAATGGGAAGCGACACTGACTCGACGGATTCCTCCAAATTCGCCATGCGGGCACCGCTGCCAGCCAAGCGGATGGTTCGCATGAACGGCTTCACTGTCTCGTGGTCCGGCGGGATGCTGGTGATGCGACGCTTGTTCAGAACATGCCTGTCGGATGCGCCGCAAGACCCCGTCCTTCAGGGTGGGGAGCGGTCACCGGACCCAACTGGGAATCCGGGTGCTTTGCACCAGCGAGACGGTCGGCGCATGTCGCCCGCCAAGCGCCAGCGTCGCCTTCTTCATGAATTCGA
This sequence comes from Boseongicola sp. SB0675_bin_26, assembly GCA_009843725.1. Lineage (GTDB taxonomy): Bacteria > Pseudomonadota > Alphaproteobacteria > Rhodobacterales > Rhodobacteraceae > JAJEFO01. The sequence continues at coordinate 7,089 of VYCX01000193.1, read as the reverse complement.
TTGCCTCTTCCGACCTTGCCGGCAGGGCGGTGGGAGAGATCGGTTCACCGATTCTCAGGCGATAGGGCTGACGGTTCTTGTTGAGGGTCTCGTAGAACAAGGTGATGTCGCGAAGCGTCGGGTGAATGAGGTCGAAGAGGTAGAAGAGCGCGGAATTGCGTGCCCGGATATGCAGCGGTATTACGGGCAGGCCGAACTTGCGCGCGATCATGGCGGCCGACGCCATCCAGTCACGCTCGTGGAGCTTCAGCCCGCGCCGCTTCGCGAGCCGCCCCGACGGGAAGATCACGCCGATGCGACCGGCATTGATCGCGGTACGGGTGTATTCCAGGGTTTCGCGGGTCTTGGCGCGCGTTCGCTTGTCGAGGCGCCACTCGACCGGCGCGATGATGCTCTGAAACTGCGGAAGAAGGCGCAGGATGTCCGAATTCGTATAGATGAACAGGTCGGGCCGTATCGGGGAAATCGAGTGATACAGCATGATCCCGTCCGCGATTCCGGTCGGATGGTTGGCAACGATCAGCGCCGGGCCGTGTCGTAGCAGGTTGTCGAGTCCTGCAACCTCCAGGTCTCGGGCAAGAAGGCCCGCCAAATGATGCATGATCCGTTCGACCGGCCAGGGGTCATAGAGTTCGCCGAGCGTGACGGTCCTGTGGTAGCCTAGGAGCGACATGAGAACGCGACGGGACAGCGCGGAAAAATGTGAATCCCGGAAGAGCCACGGAGCACGCTCCGCTATGAGGGGATCAAGGCGTTCTTTCATCACCGGAACTCAACCTGAATTCGGCAACGAAGTCATGACACGTTTTGCCAAAGGCAATGCACTGCTCCCAATCGAAGCGCCTCTGGATTGGCGAACTCTTGTCCGAATAAACGATTCTTGCCGTGCACTCCACAATCACCAGAGCATGACCAAGGCATGAAACTGACGGATCGGCGGGCTGCTCACCCGTCCAGAATCCTGGACACGATCTCCCCAAGGTCCCGGCTGGGGTTCTTGAGGAGGCGCTTAAGCGCCTGGACCATCATGCGCTGGCGCTCCTCGTCGAAGAGCTGCATTGTTTCGAAGGCAGTAGCCGTGCGTGCTGCGATTTGGGGATTCACCGGATCAAGTCTGGCGAGCCAGTCGACGATCATTTCGTAACCCGCGCCCGACGGGTGGTGGAATGCTGACATCGTTGCGGCAAAGGCGCCGATCACGGCTCGAAAGCGATTGGGTGTCTTCCAGTTGAACAGTTGATGTGCGGTGAGCTTCCTTGCGACAGCGAGCGCCGCGTCCGGCCCGGCTTCGAGAATCTGGATGGAGAACCACTTATCCAGGACGTTTGGGTCGTCCTTCCAGCGCTCGAAGAAGGTGACAAGTTCCTCGTCCGCCTTGCCGGCGCGGACCAACGTTCTCAGCGCTCCGAGCGTTTCCGTCATGTTGTTCGCCTCGGCAAAGACCGCACGAGCGGGATCAGGTCCCTCCACCCGGACCAGTGCCGAAAGCGACGCGAGACGCAATGCCCGCCGGCCTGCATCCTTCGAATCGGGGCGATAGGGTCCGGGCACATCCATCTCCAGAAACAGCCGGGAAAATGTGGCGTGCAGTTGTTCGGCAATGGCCGTTCGCATCACCCGGCGGCAGTCATGGATGCGCATCGGGTCCGGGATCTGACCGTCGTCGCGGACCGCGCGGAGAATGTCCTCCTCCGACGGCAGGTCGAGCGCAGCCGCGCGGAAGGCCGGGTCGAGCGAGCCGTCTGACAGAAGCTGCCCGAGTGCGCCGATGTAGGCCATGCCTGGCTCCGAGCCGCTTGTGACCATCTTGACGAGGTCTTCCTTGGCCAGCAATCGCCCGGCTTCCCAGCGGCTGAACAGGTCCGGGTCGTGCGCAAGAACTGTCAGACGCTCGGCTTCGGACACCTGTCGTTCCAGGATCACCGGCGCGGAAAAGTCGCGGTTCATCGAAAGAACAGGCGTGTCGTCCGAATCGACCGCTGGACCGACCAGGTGGGCGTCAGTTTCTGTCCAGCCGTGTCCGGACGCGAAGATCCAGCTCCCCGTCTCCGACTTGAGTTCCAGAATTTCGGTATCCGCGATCTGGGTGCCGTCCGGATCCAGCACGCCGACTGCGAGAGGGATACGGAACGGACGCTTCCTTGGCTGGTCGGGGGTGGGCGGCGTGCGCTGGCGAAGCGTCAGCTTGAGTCGGTCGCCATCCCAATGCCGGGCGACTGCAATTCGGGGCGTGCCGGACTGGTCCCACCACCGCTCGAAGCCCTCGAGTCCACCGCCCGTTACTTCCATGAAGCAGGCAAAGAAATCATCGACCGTTGCGGCCTGGCCGTCATGGCGCTCGAAATACGTCAGAAGCGCCCGTTCATAGGCTGCGTCGCCCGCCAACGTCTTCAGCATGCGAATGACCTCAGCACCCTTTTCGTAGACGGTTGCGGTGTAGAAATTGTTGATCTCGATATAGCGTTCCGGCCGAACGGGATGCGCGAGCGGGCCGTTGTCCTCTCTGAACTGCCGCGAGCGCAATGCCATGACATCGTCGATGCGCTTGACGGCCCGTCCCCTCGTGTCGCCGGTGAATTGCTGGTCCCGAAAGACCGTCAGTCCTTCCTTGAGGCAAAGCTGGAACCAGTCGCGGCAAGTGATCCGGTTGCCAGTCCAGTTGTGGAAGTATTCGTGTGCGACGATGCTCTCGATCGCTTCGTAGTCGCCATCGGTTGCGGTCTCCGACGAGGCAAGGACGTATTTCGAATTGAATATGTTGAGGCCCTTGTTCTCCATTGCACCGGCATTGAAGTTGTCGACCGCAACCAGGTTGAAGACGTCGAGGTCGTAGATGTGGCCATAGACGCGCTCGTCCCATTTCATCGCGCGCTTGAGGCTGTCCAGTGCATAGGCGCAGCGGTGTTCGTCGCCTGGTCGGACCCAGATGTTGAGGTTGATGTTGCGGCCATCGGGGGTCCGATGCCTGTCGCGATGCGCGACAAGCTCTCCTGCAACCAGTGCAAAGAGATATGACGGCTTGGGCCACGGGTCGCGCCACTCTGCCCAGCCGCTGCCCTCCGCGACAAGGTTTCCGTTCGAGAGCAGAACGGGGAGATCACTCTCCACCCGAACGTCGAAGGGTGCCAGGACGTCTGGGCGATCCGGGTAGTAAGTGATCTTCCGGAATCCTTCCGCCTCGCATTGCGTGCAGAAGAGGCCGTCCGAGTGGTACAGGCCTTCAAGTTCGGTATTGGCGCCCGGGCTTATCTCGACGTCGCATTCCCACGTGAAGGGTCGATCCGGCACTGCCACGGTCAGGCCGCGCTCATCGAGGCGTGGGCGGACCGGCTGGCCGTCAATCACCGCGCGGATGAACCGCAAGCCCTCGCCGTCGAGGCGAAATGTTCGGTCGCTTGCCTCGGGGTTTGGTGCAAACGCGATGCGCGAAGTGACCCGGGTTGCTTTCGGATCAAGCAGGAAAGTCAGATGAACGGAGTCCACCAGCCATGATGGCGGTCGATAGTCGGCGAGGCGCACTAGCGGCGCGCTGTTGTCGTTCATTGGCGCGATCCTGACCGTATTGCGCGTGGGTTGATGTAGTGCGTAGCGGAACGGCGATCAACGCCGGGCGGGTCGTTCTCACGGCAATTGCTTGATTCGCGGGAAGTGCGCCGGCGAACAACAATTGAACCGTGCGAGAGCAACGCCCTGCCCCTTGTCGCTCATTGCGCGTCGGCCAGAATTCAGGATACTGGTCTCCGGCTTGCCGCCGCCCGATCGACGGATTTTCTCACCGGGCCTCTCGGCGGATCGCTCGAGAATCGGCGCAGGCCTCGAAAAGTGCTGGTGTTTGCTCAACAGATGTACAATCGAAGCTTCACGGTCTGGCTGCTCCTGACGCTCGCGGGAGCGATGGCGGCGTTCTGGATTGCGCATGCGTACTTCAAGATGGAAGAGATTGATCGGGCGAGTGCACGCCTGTCGCTTTACAGAAGCACGCTGGAGGCGGAACTCGAGCGATTCTCTCACCTGACGTTCATCCTGGCCCGCGATCCCTTCGTCATCGAGACGGCGAGGGGCGCGAACACCAGCCCCCTGGATGCGCGGCTGGCGAAATTCGCCGAGCGCGCCGGGATCGAAGCGATCTACCTCATGGACGCGGACGGCCTGACCCGCTCCGCCTCGAACGCAGGCACGGCCGGCAGCTTCGTCGGTCACAACTACGCCTTCCGCCCCTATTTCAAGTCAGCGCTTCTGGGCGTGCAGGGGCGGTTCTACGGAATTGGCGCCACGACCGGCATTCCGGGCTATTTCTATGCCGATGCCGTCGTCGACGAGGCGGCGGACGTGCTTGGGGTCATTGCGCTGAAGATCGATCTTTCGGATCTCCAGGAAAGCTGGCGCAGGGCCGACGAGCGCGTGCTCCTTGCCAATGCCGACGGCGTGGTGCTGCTGGCCTCTGTGCCGGAATGGCGGTACCGGACGCTCGCGCCGCTGACGGACGGGCAAAGGGTGCGCATCGCGGATGCACGGCAGTTCGGAACGAAGCCGCTGGATGCGCTGGACTGGAGCCCGACCGGCCGCCAGGTCGCGACGATCGGTGGCGAAGCGCTCCTGCACCTGCAATCGGCCAGCCTGCCCAACGACTGGTCCATGCACTATTTCGCGTCTGGCGAGCAGGCGGTGACGCACGGCTGGCTGGCGGCGGGCGGCTTTCTCCTTCTTGCCGCGCTCACGGGTTTCTGGGTCCAGCTTCAGAGGACCCGCAAGATCGATGCCGCGCTCCGGCGATCGGAAGAGGAGGAAGCGCAGCTGCGCCTGGCCAACCGGAAGCTGGCAACGGAAATCAAGGAGCGGCGGGCAGCTGAACGGCAGCTGCAACGAACCCAGGCCGAACTCGAGCGCGCCGGCAGGCTGGCGGCCCTGGGCCGGCTTGCGGTCTCGGTCACGCACGAGCTCGGGCAGCCGATCACCGCCATGCGCAACCATCTTGCCGCCGCCGAGATGCAAGGTGACTCCGGCGCGCTCACGTCCCGCCTGAAAGGGCTTGTGGACCGGATGGAGGGCATTGCGCGCCAGCTCAAGTTCTTCGCCCGCAACGGGAAGGAGGAGTTCGAGGTGGTGGACCTGCGCGACGCGATGCAGGCGGCGCTGGACCTCGTGGCCTCCGATCTCAAGGCGAACCGCGTCACGCTGGCGAAGGAATGGCCGGACGGACCCGCCGAGCTGCTCTGCAACCGCCTGAGGATGGAACAGGTGATGACCAATCTCATGCGAAATGCGCTCGACGCGATGGCAGACGCGGACCGTCGCGAACTGACGCTGGGCATCGACCGGTCCGACGGCGAGATCCGGTTCAGCGTGGCCGACACCGGCCACGGGTTCGGGGAAATGGGCTTCTGCGAGCTGAGCGAGCCGTTTGCCACGACCCGCGAGAGCGGTCGGGGCACCGGGCTGGGGCTGGCGATATCGTCGGCAATCGTGGAGGACCATGGCGGATGGATGGCGGCCGAGGCGCGCCCGGCGGGCGGCACCGTGATCCGGGTGGGATTCCGGCGGGAGCGAACGCAATGAGCGCCTGGCACGTGCTTGTCGTCGACGATGACCGCGAGATGCGGGACTCGCTGGTGGACCTGATCGAGGCGGCAGGGTGGCGTGCCACTGCGCTTGCACGGGCGGCCGACGCGGGACGGCGAATCGCCCAGGACTCGCCCGACGTGATCCTGACCGACGTTCGCATGCCGGGGATGTCGGGGCTGGACCTGCTCGAGAGCCTTGACCGGAAGACATCGCCGCCGGTGGTGCTGATCTCGGCCCACGGCGACATTCCCATGGCGGTCGAGGCCATCCAGAACGGCGCTTACGGATTCGTCGAGAAGCCGTATTCGCCCAGCCGCCTCCTGTGGGTCCTTTCCCATGCGTCCGAGCAGCACACGATGCGCGTGATCAACCGCAGGCTGCGGTCCCGGCTTGCGGAACTCTCGGGGCTGGACCGAATCCTTGTCGGGCAGACGGCCGGCATGGAGAGGATTCGCGCGGAGATTCTCGATCTGGCAGACAGTCCCGCTGCCGTGCTTGTCCAGGGCGAGACCGGGACGGGCAAGGAGCTGGTCGCGCGCGCGCTCCACGATCTCGGTCCCCGTTCCAGCGGGCCGTTCCATGCCCTGAACTGCGCCACGATGACCCCTGAGGGGCTCCGCGAAGGGACGTTGGCGGCGGGCTCCGGCGGCACGCTGTTCCTGGACGAGATCGCGCTCTGTCCGCCCGAGGTCCAGGCGATGCTGCTCAGGGAGATCGAGGAAAGCACGTTGCCGGCCGAAGGGCGTCGGCCGTGTCCGGACCTCCGTGTCCTCTCGGCCACGAACGAGGATCCGGAGACTTCCGTGCAGCAAGGGCGGCTTCGCCCGGATCTTCTCTTCCGGCTCAACACCCTCACTCTTGTCCTGCCGTCGTTGCGCAGCCGTCCAGACGACATCGCGCTGACGTTTTCGCATTTCCTCGCCGAGGCGGCGCTGGCCTACAAGGTCGCGCCGCCGGAGCTGACGGAAGACGATCTCGCCGCTCTCATGGCCCATGACTGGCCCGGCAACGTTCGCGAACTGCGCAGCGTGGCGGAGCGGCGCGTACTTCTGGCGCGACGCGGGGCGGGGTCGGTTGCGGCCGCGCTCGCCCTGGACGAAGCGCACGGGGACGTGCCTCCGACCCTTCGCGAGGCCGTTGCCGCCTTCGAGCGCGAACTCATCGGCAAGGCCATCCGGTCGCACGGGGGGCGGATGGATGCGGTTGCCGAAACCCTCGGCATCGCGCGACGAACGTTGAACGAGAAGATCGTGAAGCTCGGGCTGGACAAGGATGCGCTGCTCTGAGATTGCGGAAATCCGCAGGGCTTCCGTCCGTTCGCACGCAATTTCCTTCATTGGACGGGCCTCGGGAATCGGGCAGCCTGCAGGCACGTGAAACCGTTCAGGACAGGAGGAGGTCCGATGATGAACAAGCTGATTGGCCGCGTGAGCGTGGCCGCACTGGCAATTGCATTTGGCGGCGAGGCGCTTGCCGTTGAATGGAACGTTTCGCTTTGGGGCAAGCGCCGCGCCTTCACGGAGCATG
>VYCX01000136.1 GCA_009843725.1 Boseongicola sp. SB0675_bin_26 | reverse complement strand
TATTTGCATCAGAAAGTTATGGAATGTTAATCTGATTTTCTTGGGACAGCAGTGACATGAGAATTGATGCGCATCACCATCTCTGGGACCTGTCCGCCGTGCATTACCCGTGGCTGATGGCCAGGGGCGTCAGGCGGTTCTTCGGCGATCCGGGACCAATCCAGCGGAACTACCTTCTTGAGGAATTCCGTGCCGCTGCACGCGGGTTCGAGGCGTCTGTCCACATCCAGGTGGGCGCCGAGGACGCGTTCGCGGAGGCGTCGTGGGTTCAGGACGTGGCGGATGCAAATCCGGAATGGTCCATGGCGCAGGTCGTCTTTGCCGATCTCGCCTCGGAACGGCTCGGGGAGGAACTGGACAGGATGCAGGAACTCCCGACCGTGCGCGGCGTGCGGCAGATCGTGGGCCGCGCACCGGAAGAGGACAGGGCGACGGGCACGAACGATCTGCTGGACGACCCGCGCTTCGTCGAGGGCCTGCGCGAAGTCGGGCGGAGAGGATTGAGCTTTGACCTGCAAATTGTCCCCGAACTCTACGGCGCCATGGCGGACGTGCTGTCGGACGTTCCCGGAACTCGCGTTGCGCTTTGCCATGCAGGGTCACCGCATGACCGGTCCCCGGACGGCCTCAAGGCTTGGGCGAGGGACCTCGGGCGGCTGAGCGGGCTTTCGCAGGTCTCGGTCAAGCTCTCGGGGCTTGGCATGTTCGAGCATGACTGGACGAGGGACAGCGTGCGGCCCGTCGTCGAGGCCTGCCTGGGGCAATTCGGAATGACGAGATGCATGTTCGGATCGAACTTCCCGGTGGACAGCCTGTATTCGGACTACGGTGCAATCGTGGAAGCGTACGAGACTCTGGTGCCCGGCGAGGCGCACCTGGCGGTCTTCGGGGACACGGCCGCCGCCTTCTACGGGTTTGTTGAAACGCGCGGCGATTCCTGACGAGACGCGGATGTCGTGAACGCGCACGATGCCCCGGTTCAGCGCAGGCCGGACTTCCTGATCGCGATGTTCAGCAGGACCTGCCGCCGCTCCTTGGTCGCGACGTTGATTGCCCGCTCAAGCGCACCCGGCAACTCCTTTCCGTCGACAACCGTTTCGGCATATGCGCGGCTGGCCTCGGCTATCGCCGCAAAGTCCGGGCTGGGGCTGAGCGACGTAAGGGGCACGTCGTTCGACCTGGCCGCCAGCCCGTCCTCGTAGAGCCCCGTGACCGAACTGCGCACGGCACCCCATTCCTCGTTGTTCAGGACCAGGGTGACGACGGGCAGGCCAAGCGCCTCGCAGACCTGATGGCACGCGACCGGGTTCGCGAACATGTAGCTGCCATCGCCGACCGTGGCGAAGACGAGTCGTTCGGGGTCCGCAAGCTGCGCGCCCATGGCAGCGGGCAGGCCCCAGCCGAGTCCGCCGGAATGCGGCTCCTGGAAATAGGAAAGATGATGTTCCAGTTCGAGGGGCGGCAACGGACAGCCGAGCTCATGGAAAACGCTTGACCTGCGGCCCTTTGCCGCCTTTCCGAGGCAGTGGCTCACCCATTCCTTCGACATGGGCGAGCCATTTCCCGCCCGGGCCGTGTCTCGGACAGCGTTGCGGCTTTCCTCGGCAAGGGCGCCGATCCTGGCGCGGCGCTTGGCGACGTCCTCTTCGTTCCTGTCGTGTGCATTCGTGGCGGCAACGAGTTCGAGAAGCGTGGTCGCCGTATCTCCGGCCAGCGTGACGTCCGAACGGAACGTTCGCATGGGGGACGATCTGGCGAAGAGCGGGTCGGGGCCAAGCTGGATGATTCTGGCCGTCGGCGGCGGGGAGGCGCGATCGGGCCACCAGGGCGCAAGGGCGTTGACGACGAGAATGACGTCGGCCTCCCGGACAAGCGCGTCCGGAGACCAGTCGACGTGGCTCGGGCTCGTCATGGGAATGGCGATCTGGTTGGCCCAGTAGTGCGACAGCGGGAACGCCCAATCCTCGACAAGCCTGGTGAGCGCCATGAAGGCGTCTTGCGACCCCGCTCCCCGTTGAGCGATGACAAGCGGCCGCTCGGCCCTGGCCAGGAGGGTCGCCGCAGTGGCCAGTGCAGCGCGGTCGGGTGCAGCGGAGACGGGCGCCATGCTCGAGCCTGCGTCCAGTCCGTCGAGCGGGCAGGGTTCGCAGAGGACCTCCCGGGGCAGGCTCAGGTAGACCGGCCCTTTGGGAACCGAATTGGCGATGGTCCAGCCGCGGTCCAGCACGTCCGACAGCTGGTCCGGGAACCGCAGCTCGTAAGTCCATTTGCAGGCTTCGCGAACGAGGGCCGTCTGGTCGTGCATTTCCTGCCCCCAGCCGATCGGAACTGTGCGGGCGCCGAAGCGGCCGCCTTCCATAACCGGTGTCCGCCCCGACATGAGGAACATCGGGACCTGGTCGCAGGCGGCGTTGATGGCGCCGGTCGCCCCGTTGGAGAGCCCGACGTTCGTGTGCAGCAGCACGGCCTGGGCGTGGCCCGAGATCTGGTAGTATCCGTGCGCCATGCCGACCGCGACATGTTCGTGAGGCACGGTCACTGCCTGCGGCAGGTCGACGCCCCTGTTGCGCGCCTCGATCAGTCCCTCGATGATCGGCGGGAAGTCCGTTCCAGAGTTCGCGAACACGTGGCTGACGCCAAGCGCCTTCAGCTTGCCGAACAGCGCTCCGCCGGCTGTCATGCGTGCCGCATCGTCACTTCCTTGCATGCGTCTCGGGCGCTCCAATATCCGCTTGCATGATCGATGGGGATGGGTAGGTTCTTCTCCCCAGAACTGGCCACGTGCAGAATTGGCCAGCTTTTGATTGGGAGGACAAGATGAAGTTCACGAAAATTGCAGCTGCACTGGCCGCGACGGCAATGCTTGCGGGCGCCGCCACTGCGCAGCAGAACCTGACGGCGGAAACGGCAAACGCCACCGGCGTGCCCGGCAACACCGTTCTGTCGCTTGGCGAGTTCGCTTCGGCCGCCGGCATTGCGAACATCCAGGTGGCCACCGGCCAGACGCTGACAAACTCGGTCCAAAACGTGGCGGAGGGGAAGACGGACATCACGGCCACGCCGTTCATTTTGCCGTTCCTGCTGTCCAGGGGAGCAGGACCTTACGCAAAGCTCGGAGCGGAAACCGGAGCGGAGTACGTGGACCGTCTTGCCGTTCTCTACACGTACAGGCTGGGGGCGTTCACCTTGTCCGCATACAACAGCTCTTCCGTCAAGGGCTGGGATGACCTCGAGGGCAAGACGATTTACAACGGTCCGCCGCGGGGCGCAGCGCTGACCAATGCCCGCGGCGTTGTCAAGATTGCGACAGGCCTTGTCGACGGCGAGGACTATACCGGCGTGCAGGTGAACTGGGACCAGGCGGTCAAGACCATGACAGACGGTTCGGCAGATGCATTCGTGCTTCCGTCGAGTTTCCCCGACGGCCGACATACACAAGCCGTGGCAGCCGGGGCCATGACCATGTGGTCGATGCCGAAGGACATCTTCGAGGGTGAGGCGGCACAGAAATACATGAGCGCTCCCGGTTCGGGCAGGCTCGAAATCCCGCTCAGCGAGGCCGTGCAGGCTGAAGGCGTGACGGTTATTTCGGAAGACGGCATGTTTCGCGGCATAGCCACGGTCGGTGGCGAGATCGTGCGCAAGGAGATGGACGAGGAGACGGCCTACCGGTTGACGAAGGCCGTTCTCGACAACCTTGACGCAATCAAGTCAAAGACGCCGTTCCTGCCGAACGTTTCCTTGGGCGAGATCGAGGACACGTCCACGACCGGCATGTGCGGTGCGATGCCCCTGAAATACCATCCTGGTGCCGTGCGCGCTTGGGAGGAGGCGGGCTACACAGTGCCGGACTGCGCCAAGCCGTGACGCCGCCTCCGGCTTGACCAAGTGAGATGCCGGCCGGACCGTCCGGACGCGGACGGTCCGGCATTCGTGTCGCCGAGGCGGGCGGCACCATGCCCCGCGAGGAGGGAAGGGTCGCAATGGCCGACGCAAACGCCGGATCGGAAGTGGCATCACGAACCTTTGCCGAGCGGTTGCTTTACGTGCTGGCTGTTCTGTTCGTCATCGCCGGGCTGCTTAACGCCACCCCGGGCATTCCCGGGCTTGAGGACGGTCTGCGCAGCCTGACGGGCCTCGACTGGATCACGGCCCGCAAGTTCCCCCGCGAATGGTTCTTCCCGATCATTTTCGCGTTGATGATGCTCATCGTGGCGCTGAAGCATTCGATGTGGCGGGACTGGAGCGGCAAGTCTCCCCACCGTCGCTGGTTCGGGCTCTTCATGGACGTCGCGCTGGTCGTCACTGCGCTGATGATCTCGACGACTTTCCTGATCGAGTTCGAGGCCATCTGCCTCATCGACCAGATCCCCGGTGAGCGGGCGCGCCTGATCGCGGAAAGCCTGAAGGCGGAGACGGAATTCGCCGAACTCTACGGATTGCCGGAGCCCACGACGGTGGAGGACCCGCAATGTGTCGGCACGACCGGCGGCTGGCTGGTACTGATCGTGGGCCTCTCGATCCTTGTTTTCCTTTGCTACAACATCAAGGTCTGGGGCTTGCCTCTGGTGCTCGTGGCACTCGGAGTGGCGGCGTACACGTTTCTCACCGTCATGGTCTGGTACTTTCACGGCCCGGACGACATCAACAAGTACCTGATGACCAAGCTTGCTGGCGAACCCAGACTGCTGAGCGACGGCCGCCCGAAGGTGCACGACATTCTTGTCAACAACGGGAGCGGCTTATTGGGCCGCTTCATGGACATCATCCTCAACACCATTTTCCCGTACCTGATCCTGGGATCGCTGTTCGGGGCTTCGGCGGGCGGGCAGTCGCTGATCAAGCTCGCGTTTCGCTGGACCCGCAATCTGGCGGGAGGCCCGGCGCATGCCGCAATCGTTTCCTCGGCCATGTTCGGAACGATCACCGGCGGTCCGATCGTGAACGTGCTTTCGACGGGCGTTCTGACAATCCCGATGATGGTGAAGCGCGGGTTCTCGAAGGTCTTTGCCGGCGCCATGGAGGCGGCGGCCTCTTCCGGCGGCTCGATCATGCCGCCGGTGATGGGCGTCGCCGCCTTCGTGCTGGCTGCCTTGACCGGGGTGCCGTACAGCCAGGTCATCATCGCGGCCGCGATCCCGGCCCTTGCCTATTTCCTGTGCCTGTTCCTGGCCGTGGTGTTTCAGGCGCGCAAGCAGAAGATCAGGGCCTTGGGTCGCCTTACCCCCGAGATGGAGCTTGATCGCCAGGACATTCTGAATCTCTGGATGATATTCGGACCGATCCTCTTGATCCTCGTGTTGCTCCTTACGACCAAGGAAGAAGTGGGCTGCGGGCTGGCAGGCTGGCTTCTCGGAGCCGAGCGCGTGATCTCGGAGGCCGGATGCCAGGTCAGCTCGCTGCCCTGGGTGCTGAAGATCGTCCAGAATTCGGCCGGCGATGCAGGAAGCGCGGGCTGGTGGGCGGTCGCGTTTCTGGTGATCCTCCTGTTCCTTGATCCGAAGATGAGGGCGCGGCCCCGCAAGCTGATCGATGCCTTCGCGGATGCGGGATACCTGATCTCCACCCTCTATCTCATGTTCCTCGCGGTGACGATCATCGACTTCTGCCTGAAGTTCACAGGGTTGCCGGTGTTCATCGCGCTTGACGTGCTCGGATGGCTGAAGAGTCTCGGGCTGGGCGCGGGAGGATCGCTTGTCTTCCAGCTCCTGGCGCTGGTCGCCACGATGGTTCTGGCGGTCTTGCTCGGCATGGGCATGCCCGCCGTGCCAGCCTACGTGAACGTCGCCCTCCTGATGGGACCGGTCCTGTCCGGCCTGGGCATGGCGGTGTTCACGGCGCACATGTTCGTCTTCTACTTTGCGGTTGCATCAGCGATCACGCCTCCCATTGCCCTGGCGGCCTTCGCCGCGGCGTCGATAACCAAGCAGGATCCCATGCAGACCGGATTTGCGGCCGTCCGGATCGGGATCGTGATGTTCGTCATTCCCTTCGTGTTCGCGTTCAATCCCGAACTGCTGCTGATCGAGGCGGCCTTCCTCGATCCAAGCGCGACCGACGGCAGCTATCTGCCGGGCTATGACGGCAAGGTGGACTGGGGCGCGTTGGCCCTGATTCTGGCGCGGCTGCTGCTTGCGCTTGCCCTCCTTGCCAGTGCATTGGCACGGTTTGACCGGACCTCGCTGGCAACATGGGACTGGAGCCTTCGCCTTGTGCTCGCCGTGCTTGTCATGTCCGGCAATCCGGCGGTTCACGGACCGGCCTTCCTGGCTGGCGTCGCGATCCTGGCGTGGCATCGATTCGGTGCACGGGGAAGGACTGCGGGCACGGCATGACGGGCCGCCCGAATTTCCTGTTCCTGATCACCGACCAGCAGCGCTTTGATTGGCTTGGCTGTTATGGCCACCCCGTCGTCAAGACGCCAAATGTCGACGCCCTTGCGTCGTGTGGCACCCGGTTTTCGGACTTTCACGTGGCGGCCCCGATCTGCATGCCGAACCGCGCCTCGATCATGACAGGCCGGATGCCTTCGCGGCACGGGCTTCGCTACAACGGATGCACCCTTCCGACCTCGGCCAACACGTTTGCAGACGTTCTCGCTGCGGCGGGTTACGATACGGCGCTGATTGGCAAGAGCCATTTGCAGCCCTTCACCCACGACCCGGCACGGCATCTGCCCGACCCTGAAGGCCTGCCGCCACGTCCGGTCGAAGAGGCCTGGAAGCCGCTTGCGGAAGACATCTCGCAGGAGGCCCCCGCGCTCTACGAGAGTGAAGAGTACAGGGTCAGGACGCCGTATTTCGGCTTCGATCACGTCGAGCTGGCGTCGGCGCACGGCGACCGCTGCCGGGGACACTACCTGCAATGGCTCCGGAACCAGGTGCCGGACTGGCAGGCGCTCTGGGACGACGCGAACGAGTTGCCGCACAACTATGCCTGCCCGCAGGCGTACCGGACCCCGGTTCCGGAAGACCTGTATCCGACGGCATGGGTTGCGGACCGGGCAATCGACTACCTGAGCGACGCGGCGCGCGCCGATGCGCCGTTTCTGGCCTTTGTCTCGTTTCCGGATCCGCATCATCCGTTCAATCCGCCCGGGAAGTACTGGGACATGTATTCGCCGGACCAGTTCGAGCTGCGCCTTCCGTACGAGGCGCATCAGAATCCGCCTCCTCCGCTGGCATGGCTTGAGCGGAATTTCCGCGAGAGAGGCAGGCAGTTCACGAAGCAGACGGCGATGCGTGCAGGAGACCAGGAACTGCGCGAGGCAATGGCGTTGACGGCCGGCATGATCACGATGATCGACGACCACGTTGGCCGAATCGTCACTGCGCTCAAGGAGCGCGGACTATACGAGAACACGGTGATCCTGTTCACTTCCGATCACGGGGATTACCTCGGAGACTTCGGGCTCCTTCTGAAGGGGGTCATGCCGTTTCGCTCGCTGACGCAAGTGCCGATGATCTGGTCCGACCCAGCAGACAGGACCGCTCGCGTGTCCGACGCGCTGGCATCAAGCATTGATATCGGACCCACCATCGTCGACAGGGCTGGGCTGACGCCATACCGGGGCGTGCAGGGGAGGAGCTTTCTTTCCTGTGCCGGGGGCCTGGGCGGACACCGAGACGAGTTGTTGATCGAGTTCAATGATGGGGCCGCAAAGCTTGGATTCAAACGCCCGGCACGGGTGCGCACGCTCAGGACAAAGGAGTGGCGATACACGATCTACGCGGGCGAGGACTGGGGCGAACTGTATGACATTCAGGCTGACCCGGACGAGACCCGGAATCTCTGGGAGAGCTCGGCGCACGATTCGTTGCGTGGCCGACTTGCCTTGCGATTGGCGCATCGCCTGGCGTTCCAGATGGACGAGAGTCCGAGAGCGACGTTGATTGCCTGACGCAGCCGGCGGAGTTCGAATAGCCGCAAGGCAGCGATGAAATGCCATGCGACGATGATGTTGCCGGAATGCGCGATTGATGTCCGCCGGGGTGGAGCGTCTGGCCGTTTCAGTCGCGATCCGTCGTGAAGCCCGAGGCCAGGGTCTTGCAGGCGCAGCATTGCGGGTGCGCGGGACGGCCGAATTGAGCGTTGCCGCCAGCCGCAGGTCGGACGGTGCCTGAACGGTGCCCGCCAATGCCTTGGTGAAAGATTGTGCTTGACCGGCAAGCACATGTTCATGTATTGTTCACGACTGTGCTGATGAGCCGAAAGTCCGCCTGGCCGATTTCGGAGTGGGATTTCGAAAGGCGCTGGCCTGACAAGGACACCCGCGTCACGCATGCGATGGTCTTGCCATCCCGATAGAGGATTTGGTGGATTGCCAGAGTCGATAAGGAAAGAGCGTTCAGAAGCGACCCGACGAAGGGCAACCTGAAGAGGCAGTGGAGGCGGGGGCGGTGCCACGGTCCGAAACGGCCAGAAGTCGGACGCCGTTCTGCCTTTCAGGAAGCACGATGCCCTGTTCAGGCAGATCGTTTCGGATCCAAGACGCGCAGGAGCGTTTCTGCAAGATCACCTTCCTCCAGAATACGTGGACTGGCTCGACCTTGATAAGGTGCCGGAACAGGCCGAAGGTTCCTCAATTGACGGCAAAGGACGGGTTACGCAGGCCGATGCCGCTTTTCGGATCCCGCTTCGGAAGGATGCCGAGAATTGGGCCTTCGCAGTGCTTGAACACAAGTCCTGCGTTGATGCTCGAACACCTCTGCAGATTGTACGCTACATGGCGCGGCTCTGGCTGGCCGCGATTGATGAACGCGACTTGCCGGTCTGAACCTTGCGATGGTAGCCCGTAGGGGAATCGAACCCCTCTTTCCAGGTTGAAAACCTGGCGTCCTAACCGATAGACGAACGGGCCAGCG
>VYCX01000157.1 GCA_009843725.1 Boseongicola sp. SB0675_bin_26 | reverse complement strand
AGGCAATGTCGTGGACGCCTCCCTTCCGGTGCATCCATGCAGCCCAGAGTCGGCCCGTGTCCTCGTCTTCGGTGTATTCGGTCACACGGAATCCGAAGTCGCTGTAGAACGCGGCCGAAGCGTCGACGTCGGTCGAAAACAAGTTGCAGTGGTCGATTCGAAGCGGCTTCACGCCCCGGTAGAGCGCGTATTGCTGGTGGATCCAGGGCAGGCGGTCCATCTGGTGGTAGAACTCGATCGGAGTCCCGAGATTGTCGGCAATTGCGAGCGTGCGGCCTTGATGCGCCCGCTCGACCCATTCCGTGGAGCGACCTCCGGATCTGAAGTGAGCATCGGCCCGGTCCAGGTCCTCTTCTGAAAGCACCTTGAACGACAGGAATTCGACCGTGCCCGGGTTGCCGGACTTCCTCAGGATCAGGCAATGATGGCCGCGTTCCTCCATCGCGCGAAGGTAGATGTGGCCGGCCGTCTCGTCCGTGACCTGAAGTCCCAGCGTGTCAACGTAGAAGTGCCGAGACGCCTCCAGGTCCGCAACGTTCAGGCAGGCATGGCTGAGGCGAACCGTGTTGAAGGGGGGGGTGAGGACGGGAGCGGGCACAGGCATGGTCGGACCTTGTCAGATGGCGGGCAGGGGGCCAAGACCTGACGGTTTGGCAGGGCACGGGCGTTCAAGCGCTCGAACGGCCGGGTGGAAGCGCCTTGGCGGCTGACGGACTCCGACAGGCTGCATCAGTTGCCCAGCCGTGGAATCTTGTGCTCGCCGGTGGCGAAGGCGATGTGCTTCTGCTCCATGTAGAACTCGAAGCTCCAGTCGCCCCCGTCGCGGCCCATGCCGCTGGCCTTCATGCCTCCAAAGGGTGTCGGGAGATGGCGAACGTTTTCGGAGTTCACCCAGATCATGCCGGCTTCGAGCCTGTCCGTGACGCGGAGCGCACGCGCCAGGTCGTTCGTCCAGACATATGCGGCCAGGCCGTAGTCCGTGCCGTTGGCGAGATCCAGCGCCTCGTCCTCGTCCCCGAAGCCGATCGAGGTCAGGACGGGGCCAAAAATCTCTTCCTGGGCGATGCGCATGCCGTTGCCCGCGCCGGTGAACAGGGTCGGCTGGACAAAGTAGCCCGCCGGGTCTCCTGCAGCGCCGCCGGCGGCGATGGTCGCGCCTTCGCTGGTCGCGATGTCAAAGTAGGACGTGACTTTCCGGAAGTGATCTTCGGCGATCAGCGGGCCGATTTCGGTGGCGGGATCCAGCGGGTGGCCGACCTTGATCCTGTTCACGCGTTCGACCAGCCGGGCCTCGAATTCCTCGCGGATGGAATCCTGCACCAGAAGGCGCGAGGACGACGTGCACCGTTCGCCGTTGACCGAGTAGATCATGAAGATCACCGCATCGAGGGCGCGTTCAAGGTCGGTGTCATGGAAGACGATCACGGGATTCTTGCCGCCCAGTTCCAGATGCACGCGCTTGAGCGTGTCGGCACCTTGCCTGACGATCAGCTTGCCGGTCGCGCTCTCCCCGACAAAGGCGATGGCCTTCAGGAGCGGATGCTCGCAAAGCGCCTTGCCTGCGTCCTCGCCGTAACCGTTGACCGTGTTGAGAACGCCAGCTGGCAGCCCGGCATCTTCAGCAATCTCGACGAGCAGCCTTGCGGTAAGAGGTGAAAGTTCGGCCGGCTTGTGGACCACGGTGCAGCCGGCGGCGAGGGCCGGCGCGATCTTCCAGGTCGAGAGCATGAAGGGCGTGTTCCAGGGCGTGATGACGCCTACCGGGCCGATTGGCACGCGTGTGGTGACATTCGCAAGCCCGGGCGAGGGGAGGCTGTACCCGTCCCGCGCGGAGACGGCCTGGTCGGCGAAGTACCTGAAGTTCTCGGCGCCACGGAGCGCGGCCTTTGACATGAAGCGATAGGCTTGTCCGGTATCCCAGCATTCGCAAAGCGCGATTTCCTCGGCGCGTTCCTCGATCGCTTCGGCGACGCGGATAAGGACGGCCTTGCGTTCCTTCGCAGGCAGGTCGCGCCAGGCCGGAAAGGCGTCGTGAGCGGCACGTGCGGCGGCGTCGATGTCCTTGGACGTTCCCAAGGCAACATCGCAGATCCTGTTCTTGTCGACCGGCGAGACGGTTGCGAAGGTTCCACCTGAACCGTCCAAGTCCTTGCCTCCGATCCGGTTTGGAACACCGCCCGTCCGAAATCGTTCAAGATGTCCGTCAAGCGCTTCGAGGTTGTCGGAGAGATTCATTGGTTGTCCTTCAGATGGTCACGAATCGTGCCGATCTTGGGGGAGAGCTCCGGGTCGATGTCGCGGACTTCCAGTGAAAGCGCCAGGGAGTTCCCGCTCATGTATGGATCGATGAACTCGCGGGCGTCGGCAAAGAGCTGCTTCGCGACCCTGTCCTTGACGGCATCCGGGCGGCCGCCGCGAAGGCGTACCGAGATGTCCACGAAGCCGTGCCCGTCAGCGCCGTCAGCGATCGCGTGATGGTCCGCCCGATACGCACGAACCCGGACGCCCGGCATCGCGATCTCGTCGATGGCGGCCGCTGCCTTTCTGAGAGTTTCGCAGAGGCCGCCGACATCGATCGCCTCATCGAGATTGGCCGAGTATTCCACGATCACGTGCGGCATCGCATTTCCTTGACATATCAATAGTTGAGATGTTAAGCAAAGGCCGTTGCCCAGTCAAGAGTCGAACCGATGCCGAACGAAAGGGTCGCGCTCCCGTCAGTCCGCCGCTCGCTGCCGATCGCGCTTATCCGGGCACGGGAGGCCGTCATGGCGCCGATTCGGGAGATGCTGGCCGGGACCGGCCTGACAGAGCAGCAGTGGCGCGTGCTGCGCGTCCTGGACGAGTTCGGCCCGATGGATGCGTCGCGACTGGCTAGGGAAGCGGGCCTGATGGCGTCGAGCCTGACAAGGATAGTGCAGGCAATGGTGACTGACGGGCTCGTGACCCGGGAAACGCCGGCGTCCGATCGCCGCCGGCAGGTCGTCGGGATAGCGTCCAGAGGCCAAAAAGTGTTGTCGGACAACCGTGATGCTGCCCTGGCCATTGCGAAGGACCTTCATGGCAGGCTTGGCGAGCGCGACTTCGAACGGCTCCTGGATTTGCTTGAAGCATTGGCGGAAGTCGGTCCCCGTTCAAAGGGGTCCAGAAGCATTGAACTCAACAGTTCTGGACGGGGTTGATTGCTTCCGGCACGTAAATCTCCCGCGGGCGAACAGTGAATTGGTCGAAGCTTCAGTTGAGGAGTTCTTCCAACTGGCCTCTCTGCTCGGCATGCTTTTTCGGGTTTTCGCGGATAAGGCGTCTCAGGTTGAGAAGTTTCCAGCGCACCGCCGGAAGGTCGGTCGCGCGAGTCCGATCGATTGCGCCAAAGTCCGGAGTGCCGTCGTGCAGGCTTAGCAGGAACCGCCCAGCGTTCTTGTCGAGGCGCGATTGGATGTCTGCGATCAGCCTTCTGCGTGTCGCAAGCAGTTCGTCGAGGCCGACAGATGCCTTGGGAATTATATAGTTGACTAGCACGTCGGGCTTCGCCTAGACCTTCCGAAAATCGGGAGGACTCGTCAATGGGCAAGAATCAGCGTTAGGCTAGCCGACGACCAGACGGCGCATCCATGACGCGTGTGGCTGTGCCTCCATGGCAAGGGAATCAGGGACTGTCGGACGCGACGCCTTCTCTTGAAGCGTCGAGTCTCCCCCTGATGTATTCCATGTTCCCCCGAAGATCGTTGACGGCATCGTTGACGGTCCTGAAGCCCTCGTTGACTTGGCCTTCCATTGCTCCGACGTTTCCCTTGAGGCCGCTGAGTTCGCCTCGAATGATGCCGACGCTTTCGCGTATTCCGCCGACTTCTGACTGCACGTTGCGAATGTCTGATCGGGTCTCGCCAAAGATCCACAACAACACCGTTATGACAATGCCCGAAGCTGCGACGACCACGCCGGCAATTGCCAGAAGGGATGGAGCCTTCCTTTCTGCACCGGAATTCTTCACCGGCCGTTCTCCGCTTGCTTCCATTGCACTTTCCGGTTCCAGGTCTGGTATTGGGGGGTCATTGTCTATTTCGACGGCGTGGGGATAATTCGGTGAACTCATTACGAGAAATCCCCCCTGTGATCGGCTATCCACTCCCACAAGCCTCGATCCGTATAGCCCGAATGGCTCGAGGTCAGCTTGAACACGACACCGCTGACATCCTCGACTTGAGTATCTCCTTTGATCCCAACCTTTTCTGCAACCTGTTGAGTCACTTCTTCTGACGTGACGATGGCGAAGTTGCGAGAGAGCTTGAAGTGTGCTGGCTCCGGATATGCCGCTTCCAGTCGTTTCCAGACCTCCGAATTGCCTTCCTTTAGTATGACACCGAAAACAGCCATTTCCAACATTCTCCCATCTAGGAACCAATCCGGCGGCCGCCGCCACCTGAACCCGCGACCGTGTCCGGTCACATAGATGCCACCGGTGGCCGCAACAACGATGATCTCCTGGAAGTGTTCCCAAGCGAACCGGACACAACCCCATGCGCTGACGACCATCTTCGTCATCACCCACGCCACCGGGATGCTCCGGACTGTGGCACTGATCACGGGACCACGCAAGTGCAACAATTTGCCTCGGAGCCTGACCCAATGACCATTCTCAAACGCTATATGTTGTGATCATTCTGCAAGATTCTTAGTCAAATGCCAATATATGGTATATTCAATCAGGCTTTCCCGCATCTTGGCAGAACCGCAACCACTCGCGTTCCTTGCCCTTGGGGTCCGTTGCGACGCCGCCGTGGAAGATGCGGCCCCGATGGACGAAGCGGCAGGTGCAGTGCTGCATCTCATCGGCTGCAGGACGCGTTGTGGACTTCACATGGAGGAGGGCGGCCTTTGCATAGCTGGCATGGAGCGGACGGGACTGCGCGTGGGCGTCGGAGCCGTCTGCATTGCAGGCGGGGCAGTCCAGTTACTGCGACGTGGCGGATGATACCTGACCACTGATCGCTCCGGACGGCAGGGATTCAGGCTCGTAGAACGTGATCGCCCTCGGGTTGAAACTCCGAGGGCGGCGAATTTCAAAGTAACCCACTACCGCGCAGTCATCGACTGAATTGTCACCCGAAACGGTTTTCGCTCTTGGTTCCTGGTTTGACGTACCAATAGAGCAGCAGAATCCATCCGAGCACTGGAACAACCCATACGAGCTGCCACCAACCGCTGCGGTCAATGTCATGTAGGCGCCGTGCGCCCACCGCCAAGCTCGGCAAGAGGATTGCCAAATAGAACAAGACGGGCAGAATGGCGTCGTCGTGCGGATTACTAAGATCCCTGAACAATCCTTCGGCAAACCCCAAGGCAAGCTGAACCAAAATGCAGAACAGAAAGAAGTACCACCATTCCGGTCTTGTCGCGCGTCCGCTGAAGTCCGCATACTTGCGGAAGCATGTTTTGACTGCTTGTGTGAACGTCATGACCTCGCCCCGCTCGGCAACCCGTTGTCGGCTTTCAGATGCTTGTACGTGAGACGCCTGCCGACCATGCCCGCGACGATCGCCTCCATCTGGTTCAGCGTGTCCAAGTCGCGGACGTTGTGCCGTCCTGCGAAATCGGTGACGTAGCGTTGCAGGTGTTTGACGCTGAACTTGTGGTAGACGCCCTTGTGCGCCCGCTTGAGAACGGCCCAGAAGCTCTCGATGCCGTTGGTGTGCGCCATGTCGCGGACGTATTCGGCGGCGCTGTGGTTGACGGTCTCATGGTCGAACGGCATTCCCGCATAGGAAGACAGGTCATCCGTGTAGACCTTGGCGTCTTCGTCGACGTGATCGGCGATGAAGCCTTGCAGGGTGGCCTTGTCGGTTGATTCAACAACCTCTGCGCGGACTTCGTTGGACTCGCGGCACTTCGCGCCGACAACAACGGTCATGTCCGTTGTGCCGCTGCCTACGCCAGCCTCTTTCCGCGTCTTGCGCTTGGCGTTGCTGAAGTTGCGGGCGCGGCCGCCCACGAACGTTTCGTCGACCTCGACCGGCCCGCCCATTGGCGGTTCGTCGTCGTCGTCGCGCTTGAAGGCTTCCCTGATCCTGTTCAGCATGAACCATGCCGTCTTTTGCGTGACGCCGATGTCACGATGCAGCTTCATGCTCGAAACACCCTTGAGCGACGTCATGTGCAGGTAGATCGCTAACACCCACTTGCGATACGGAAGCGGCGAGTCTTCCATGACGGTGCCCATCTTCGCGCTGAAGTACTTCTTGCACCCCTTGCAGCGGTAAGGCTGCGGGTGCGACTTTTCCATGTTGCACTCGGTCGTTTCCGTGCATCCGCAGTGCGGGCAATGGCGTCCGCTGTCCGCCCAGATCAGGCTTTCAAACCACTTGCGGGCAGAGAGTTCGTCCGGGAACATTTCCATCAGGTCGATGATTGTCAGACCCTTGCGGAAGGATTTGCCGGGTGCCATCGCCATTTTCGAATCTCCGTCGCTGCGATGATTCAAATATAGCGATTCGGCGAGTGCTAGTCAAGTATATAATTCCCGATGCCTTGGTCATGCCCTCGAACTCTCGGGAATACGGCTGATTCAAATCGATCGGACTGGGGTTCAGCAATTCATGCGCAGGACGCGAGGAGCATGCAACGTAGATCAGAAAGGTGCGAAACAGCTCGTCTGTCAGCCCTTCGTTCTCATAGAGCAGCCTTACATCGTAGTAGTCACGGGGGTGTTGGCGATCCACTGCGGCATGCAGCTTGCCACCAAACAGGTCTTCGAATGAGACGACTTGCATTTCCGCATAGCCGAATGCGTCTGCGACCTCTTCAGGCACCGGGCGGACTTCCGGATCATGGACGACACCGCGCGTGACAGGCGATGTCTCGATCTTGATTTCGACACCATCCAAGCGGGCAAGCACACGGGTGGCACCGCCGCCGCCCAGGATGCGCTGTGCCCTTGATGCCGTCCTCGATTGCTCCGGCGATGCAATCCATTGCTTGGGACTTATATACCTAAATTGACGGACCGTCGGACCGTCGCAAGCATTGATTTCACGGGTCAGTGGTTGCCAACGCAAACGCCGCTCGCCGTGCAGATGCGCCAGTCCCTGACGCCTCGTTCATCGCGGCAAGGCGCTCCAGCGCCTTGTCGCGGATGTTCTTCGCCGCGTTGAGGTCGGCATGGGCAGCATGGCCGCAGGCCATGCAGACGAAGTCGTCCCGAGTTCTGCGGCTCGCGGCTTCGACCGCACCGCACTCGTGGCACTTCCGTGACGTGTTCCTGGCGGGAACGACGATCACGTTCGCCGCCTTGTAGTCCAGCATCCCCTTGAGCGCCGTCCAGCCCGTGTTCAGGATCACGCGGTTGGTGCCGGACTTCTGCGCCACCATCGTGCCGGGCGCCTCTGCCGTGCCCTTCGCGGAGCGCGTCATCCCCTTCACGTCCAGCCCCTCGACGGCGACGGTTCCCGCCTTCGCCGCCAGCCTGCGGCTCACGTGGTGGTGCCAATTCCGCCGCCTGTTCGCGATCCTGCGCCGCACCTTCGCCAGGTGCCGCCTCGCCCTCTCCCGGCGCCTGCTCCCCTTCCGGCGCCGCGAAAGCCTGCGCTGCAGACGCCGCGCCTGCGCCTCCAGCCGGTCCAGGTCAGGCATTTCGTGAAGCCCGCCGTCGCTGTCCGCGACCTGGCCACCGTTCCGGTCCAGCCCGAGAACGTGCCCGTTGTCGGCCGGCGCCTCGATCTCGACGGCGTAGCAGACGACGGCGTGCCACTTCCCGAGCTCGCGCTTCAGGACCGCGGAGACGGGCCTGCCGCCGGGATGCGGGTTCCCGCCCCTGCGCCGCATCTTCAGCGCGCCGATGGACGGAACGTGCAGCGTGCCGTCCCTGACCTTGACGCCGGAGACGACGGAGACGCTGTTAAAGAACGCCCTTCCCTTGAACCGGGGGAACCCCGGCGCCTCGCCGTTCCTCACCCTTCGGAAGAAGTGCTTGAACGCTTCGTCGAGCCGCCTGAGCGTGCCGCGCTGGATCGCGACCGGGCATTCCGCCATCTCCGGAAGGTCGCGGCGGCACTCGGTCAGGGCCTTGCACTGGTCGAAGTATGACAGGCTCCTGCCAGTCTTCCGGTGGCAGTCGATGCGTTCCTCAAGGGCGGCGTTGTAGAGCTGGCGCTGCGCCTCCAGCGCCCGCTCGAGCAGGCGCCAGCTGCTGCGCGTCTGCGGCAGCAGGCGGTAGACAACCTGCCTGTGCGTGGCGACGAGGGCCATGCGGTCGTTCCTCCGGTCCGGGCTTGGGCGAGGGCGTCGGAAGCGCCTCGGAACGCACTCTGGCCGCAAATGTTCCGCCCGTCAAGCGCAAAGTTCGCTTCTTGTTCCAATTTTCCGGAAGCCTTTGCCGCACATGATCCCCGCTCCCGTCGGCAACGTTCGCGCGGGCGTATCGTCCAAGTGTGCCGGGCCGGAGGCGGCGACCTGACGGCGGCTGTCAAGTTAGGTACAAAAGCCCCGTATGCTTCACGTGCCAATTTCGGATTCCGATTCTGCAAATTCGTTCGGCACCATGATCCGATAGCTTGGGTGTATTTTGCCTCCTTTGACTAAGGCGCGGTCGCCGCTTCCGAGGCTGAAGTCATCGGGATCAAGGTGCTTTCGCCATGGGTGACCGTGTCGATCAGCGAACACGAAGAAGAGGCGCTTGACCTTGATCTTCCTGCAGCTGTGCAGGAGTGCCGCAATTGTCTTTGGACGCAACGTTGTCAAGCCTTCAAAGATCATGTCGAGGTTGTGAAAGGTCTCTTGGCCCGGCAGTTCATCCATGGCTTCCATGACTGCTCGTTCGGGTACCGACATTTTCAAGCGCCAGTCCCCGGGCGGGGCATTTGTTGAATTGATTTCTTCCTTTGTGAGGGCG
>VYCX01000119.1:1927-8895 GCA_009843725.1 Boseongicola sp. SB0675_bin_26 | reverse complement strand
GGACAGGTGCGAGTCCTTAAGGAAATGAAGCAGAATCCTTAAGGAAATGCCATTGTCTGACCACCGCCCATATTGGGTGCAGCTGTCAGAAGACGAGTGAACACGCCCGCCTGAAGATGGCGGCTTCTCGGCCAAGCTGCGCGGCAACCCGCACGCTTCGCGACCGAGGCCGGTTCCCGGCCCCTTGAACAGCTGCAGCACGTTGCGGGTGCCAGGTTGCCGATCCGCATATGCTCGATCATTCGGGCGCGCAGGGGCGACTTCGTCTTCGGTGGGGTCTTCGCAATGGTCTGTCTCCTTGAGGCCTGACGGTGCGTCCCCGGACCTCCCGGAGGCGGGGCCGTCAGCGGAGGCAATGGCTGACGAAGGCGGCCGGGGAAAACGACTGAGGTCCCGACGAATCGGGCCCGGTCCGCATCCGATTCAGAGATGCGAAATGTCAGGAACCAAGCAAGGGACTCCGTCGGCATTCAAAACTGCTGCGAAACAGCTTCGTTCAATCGGAAATTCATTGGGGGTGACGATTGGCAGAATGGCGACGCGCTGTCATTCAAGCCAGTTTTCCGGTCGATCCCGAGTTCCTCGAACTTCACTCGCCTGCTCCCCTGCATCGCCCTTGCCAGCGCCATGGTTCGCCATCTTCTGGCTTTGTGAACCACTTGTCGGACCGGAGAGATGGCCTGTTACCTGCAGCGGACATACGGCCTGTTGCCGGCAACGCTGCACCGCGAGTTTGACATATCTGCGGTGGCGAGGACTGCGGTCATGACTCTTGCGCGACCTCAATCACGCTGGAGCATTTCCGCCACATTTTTGAATGCACCGGAAGGAACTGACAACGCGAAATTCGCTTGGAACCGTGCATGGCAGGCTCCAATTGGAGAGTTTGATCGTGACCAACCAGGCGTCCGCGTTGCCGATACATTGTTGGAGCAAGCTGTCACCCCCCGCGACGCGTCCGAATGACATCAGAAGAAATGAATGAGGCGCAGTGCCGCCGATCGCGACGGGCCCGCAAAGACCCCGGATCCAGCTGATGTTTCGCGGCCGCCGAACTCTGAGCCATCGGCGCCAAACGTGCCGGAATAGTCGAAAGCCAGATCGGTGTTGTCGCCCAGCGCGTAGTTGACGCTGACCGTGGCAAGCCTGCTGCCGTCGTTAAGGCTGAAGATCGCCCTGGGGCTGATCGAAAGGTTGGCAGTCACCTGAAGCTGACCTCCGGGGGCCAGGAAGTCCTGCCCACCAAAAAAGGCCTGTCCGGCGGACATCCGCTTTGTCAGGCTTGCAGGCAGGGCGTCCGACGGCAATTGGGCATCCACGCCGAAGCCGTTGCGAAAGTACTCCGCGAAATATGAGACGTTCCAGTCCCCCAAAGTGCCGAAGTTGGCGATGTTGAAAAGCCAGGACGGGTGGTCTGTGCCATCTGCCAGCCGCCAACGGACATACTCGGCGTTCCATGATGCCCCGCCCAACGGCCCGCTCAGGTTCATCCCCGCCACCTTGTCGCCCCGGTCGCGGGCATAGAAGAGCGCACCGTCAAAACTGCCCAAGGTCGTGTTGCCGCGGATTGCCAAGGTGCTTTGATTCAAGGAGACCGCCCCGCCGTGCGCTTCGGCGCGCGGGACGGCAATGGCCTGGATATCGGCGCCATTGTCGAAGAGGTATTGAGCGTAGAGCATGTCGACGCCGGGCTTGTAGCTGGTATCGATCGCATCGGGCGAAAACGGGGCCACGATGTCGGAGGGATGAAAGAACATTCCGCTGCCCCACGTGATGGCTTGCCGCCCCACCTTCAGGACAAGGCTTTCGCCGCTGTGGGCGACCGAAGCACGGTCGATGACGCCGACGACAGACTGATCCGGATCTTGCGACCAGTCGCCGCTCAGGTCCAGCAATGTCCGTGGCGGGCCTTCGGCAGGCAGCAGCTCGGACGCCAGGGCAATCCGGCTGCCATGCGCAGCCTTGATCTGTGCGTGAACTTCAAGCCGAAAGGGTCCCTCGAAACTGTCCCACATGAGACGCGCGGCCGCGGTCACCGCCCGGGTGTCCCGATAGCCCAGGTCAGCCTCCAGGCTTGTTGCATCCGCGTTGCTTGACGACAGCCCAGCTTCGGTCCGCACGCGAATCCCGTCGGCCCAGACCGGCATTGCCATGATTGCGGCAAGGAGAACCGCGCTAAGTGCTGCCGCGCGCATCGCTGTCGATCCTTCCATCCACCATTTCGATGTGACGCATCGAGTGCTCTATCACCCTGCCGTCGTGGGTTCCGATCAGAAAGGTTGTACCGTGCTCGCGGTTGAGGTTGCCCATCAGGTCGACAAGCTCAAGCGCATTCCTTGAATCGAGGTTGGCCGTGGGTTCATCAGCCAGAACGATGGTCGGGCGAGACACAAGCGCGCGGGCGACGGCCACCCGTTGCTGCTGCCCGCCTGACATCTTGCCGGGACGGCGGTCTTCCATGCCGGAGAGTCCGACCTCCTTGATCGCCTCCATCGCGCGGTCGTGGCGCTCCGCGGCGGAAACACCCTGCAATTGCAGCACGAATTCGATGTTCTCGCGCGCCGAAAGGACCGGGATCAGGTTGTAAGACTGGAAGACAAAGCCGATCTTCGACAGCCTCAGTTCCGAGAGTTGGGACCGGGAAAGCCCGCCCAGTGGCTGCCCGTCGACGGAGACCTCACCCGAGGTCGGCTTGTCAAGGGCGCCGATCATGTTGAGAAGCGTGGTCTTGCCCGACCCCGATGGTCCGGCAAGCGTTGCAATGTCGCCGGGCAAGATGTCCAGATCGACATCCCTGAGCGCGTGCACGGCCAGTTCGCCCTTTCCGAAGGTCTTGGACAGGCCGCGACAGGCAACGATCGGATCCATGCCTTGTTCCTTCCTAGGTTTCTCGCCGCATTGCTTCAACCGGGCTGCATCTCGAGGCCCTTATCGCGGGCCAAAGCGCAACCAAAATGCCAAGAAGCCAGATCAGCCCAGGGAACAGGAGAAATGCGTCCATTTCGTAGTCCAGATAGATGATCTCGCCTGTCTGAACCATCTCCATGGCCCGGGCGAAAGCCGAGAAATCGATGCCGTCACGAACCGACCAGATAGTCACGGCCGCCAGCACCATGCCCAGAAGCACCCCGACGCCTATCAGCAGTGCATTTTCGATCGTGACCATCACAAGAACCCGGCGTGGCTTCATCCCAAGCGCGCGCAGCAGTCCGAATTCCTGCGTGCGTTCGAAAACCGCCATCAGTTGGGTGTTGACGATGCCGATCGCCATCAGCGCAAAGACGATGCCGAGCCAGACATGGATGAATACGCCCATGTAGCTGTCCATCGAGGCCAGAAACAGGTTGAGGTCCTTCCAACCGCGGACGTCAAGAGCGGGTGCCGCGGCGGCCAGGGCCGCAACAGTGTCCTCCAATGCAATCTCCTCCTTCAAGACGAAGACGACCTGCGCGATCTCGCCCTCAAGGCCAAGAAACTGTTGCGACGCCGCGCGTCCGGTGAAGACGTAAAGGTCTTCAGTCGCCTTGTCGGCGTCGTAGACGCCGACCACGTCGAAGCTCTGTTCGGACATCCCGCCTTCGGTGTTCTGCGACATCAGGATCACGCGGCGGCCGAGCCCGGTCTTCAGCCGCTCGGCCATGTGCAGCCCCAGAACGACCGAGTCGTCATCGCTGCTGTTCAGATATCGACCTTCGGCGATCTTGCCGGGGATCGACGAAATCCGTGCCTCGGCCTTGGGATCGACGCCGACAATTGTGGTCGGCAAGGTCTTGTACTCGCTTTGTATCACCCCAGGAATGACGACGCGGGTTGTCCAGTCAGCTACCGCAGGTGCGTCGAGCGCTGAGGCAAGGTCCTGGTCGGGAGGATGCATCAGCGCATCAATGGAAGGGTCATCCATGTATCCTTCGGCATGGATCTGTCCAGACCCGAGAAGAAGTTGAAGTGTCGTTTCCTTCGAGCTTTGCGCCCAGGCGATCATGAATGCATTGAAGAAGAGGACCGACCACATCCCGATGGCCACGACGATCAGCGTGATGCCGGTGCGACGCGGGTTCCGCCACAGGTTGCGCCAAGCGAGCGGCAGCATGGTCTTGAGGCCGCCAATCATGATGCCATCGCCTTCACCGGCTCCAGCCCCAAGACGCGGCGATAGGGCACAATGCCCATTGCCGCTATGGAAAGAACAATCGCCAACGGCCCGAACAGCACGCGAAACGGTGTCATCGCCGGATAGAACCGTGCCGGCATTCCCCACGATTCATAAATCTCGGACAATCCTTCAATGGCGATCCCGACCTGCTGCACCCAATAGGTCAGGGCCATGCCAAGCAGGATGCCCAGCCCGTTGCCGAAAAGCGAAAGAAAGATCATTTCCGTCCAGATCATGCGACCGATTGAACGGCGTTTCATCCCAATCGCCAGAAGCACCCCGAACTCGCGCGTACGCTCCAGCACCGACATGTAAAGCGTGTTCAAGGTGATGAAGACGACGACAACCACCAGCGTGACATAAATCAACACGGCGGTGATCATGTCGGCCGCGATGGCCTCTTCGACGTCAGGACGCAGTTCGGCCCAGTTGAGATACACCACCCCGTGCCGTGCGGCCACCGCCCGCAAATCGGGCTCGGCCCGCACGACGTCGGGCAGGTCCTTTCCAGCCACCGCAATGACATGGACGCCGCCTGCCATCACAAAGGTCTCGGAAAACCGCGCAAGCGGCATCTGCGCGAAGGCACGGTCAAGCTCGGGCACCTTGGACTTGAATATCCCGACCACTTCCAGAACGTCGACGGCAACCGAGCCATCGCGCCCCGAACCCAGCAGCGCAACGCGGTCGCCAAGACCCAGCCGCAGATTGCGCGCCAGTCCGTCGCCCAGCACGATCGCGTCGCGGTCGTCGGGCGTGAGGCGGCGGCCCTGCCCGACCAGACCGGACAATGTCGAAACATCCGGCTCAAGCGCCGGATCGATCCCGAGGACGGCGACAGCAAAGCTGCGCTCTCCGCTGGCCAACAGCCCGAATCCGTGTCCACGGGCCGTTGCCACCGTGACTCCGTGGATACGCTCAAGGTCGGCCAGGAGCGCCGCCGGGTCGGCAATGACCTTGTCCATCTCGGGATCGTCCTTGTAGCCCTCCATCTGAAACTGGCCGAAGCCGTCGGCAATGCGCAGCATGCTGGATTTCATCGTGTCATAGGCCGCGAGTTGAAGGGACAGCATGAACACCAGAAGCATCGACGTGAACGCCATGCCGAGAACCGACAGCGAGGTTCGTATCGGTTGGCGCCAGATGTTTCGCCAGGCAAGCGCGGCTATCAAGGGTCAGTTCCGCGGATTTTGAAGGTTTGACCTGGTAAACAGGTATGCGGGGATGGCAATGTCAAACTCGGCCGATTCGGTGGTAATGCGCGTGAAATGCCCGGGCCTTGCATCCGTCCGCATGGTCATCACGACAGGATAGGGGCGTCCGCCGATCCTGTCGACGCGATCGGTCGTCATGACCCTGACGCGTTTGCCGACCTGATCGTAATATTCGACCTCCATCAACACGCCGTCCGTGCGGATCGTCAGAACCTGTTTGCCCCAGACCACCGGAACACCCCGTTTCGGAACCGACTCAATCACATGCGCTCGGCCGCCAGTAACACTCACAATGCCTTTCAGCGTATGCGTGTAATCGTCGATCACCTTGTCCGAACGGGCCAGATCGTCATAGGAAAAGTCCGACCCCATCCAGCTTCGCGACATGGCGCTGGCGGGCAGCTTGATGACCTGGTTGAGCTTTGGATTGAAGACATGGGTCGAATTGCCAACCTGCAGGGTTGCATTGCCGGCATCGCGGGCCGGCGCAGTGAAGCGGACAAGTGCCTTCTTTTCGCCCTGCGTCCAGCTTTCCATCTTCAGGTTGCGCGTGCCCGAGGCGCGATTGATCGTCATCGACGTCGTCACGTGGCTGCTGTCAGCACGCCAGTTGTCAAAGGTCGCCCGCAGAATCGACTCCGCGTCCTGAGCCGCGGCCATGTTCGGAACGAGAGCACCCGTTGACAGCGCGACCGTCGTACCAAGCAAAATTGCAAGGACCAACCGGTGGAAGAGAGCCTGTGGCATCGCGAGCCCATTCGTGGTCTTGCACGATTGCCAAATCAGCACTCGCACAACAAGTGAAAGCTCGGCTCGGATGGCTCGGTTGTCAAGACGCATCAAGGCCGTACTTTCGGAAGTGCGAGCCATCCGGCGACACCCGTCATCGATTTGACGCACGTCCGCTGGGGCAAACAAGTCATCTGTCCTGTCCGGTGCGAGAGTCTCCACAAAGTGCGATGCCCCGCCGTCCGGGCACAGGAACTCCTCAACGCGCCATAATCCGGTTGTCGGCATGTCGACCGAATTGCGTCTAGCTTTCCGGCTTTCGGTATATCCCCTGTTCCTTCAAGGCATCGATCACTTCCGCAGGCATGTAGGTCTCGTCGTGCTTTGCGAGGAGGTCATGCGCCTGAAACTCGCCGTCCACGTAGTAACCCTTGGCAATGGTGCCCTGCCCCTCTCCGAACAGATCCGGGGCCGGATCTCCTCCGACGTATGTCACGGGAACCTCTGCTGCACCGTCAGTGACCACAAAGGAAAACCGCACGCCGTCAACTTCCGTCATCGAGCCGTCCTTCACCAGCCCGCCCAGCTGGAAATACTCATCTTCCGCGGGCGGTGAGGCCAGAACTTCGCTCGGGGACCGAAAGAACTGGAACGCATCCTTTGGCAAGAACCACAGCACGGCCAGCATGCCGACAAGGCATGCACCCGCCAGTGCAAGGACCTGTATGCGCCGTTGCCTCTTCAGGCCTTTCATCCGCTCCCTCCGTGCAAGAGACGCGATTGCTGGATTCCGATCCGATGCCCAGCCATTTAAAACGGCACCTACCCGCAGGACCGCCGGAGCGCGGTTGCAGCCTTGATTACCGAGCCAG
>VYCX01000119.1:0-1917 GCA_009843725.1 Boseongicola sp. SB0675_bin_26 | reverse complement strand
TGCCCAAGGGAGCCGATGCTTCACGGATAGACGGGTGCGGCCATGAGCCCGGCAGTTTCGTCTTCGCCGAGCATCAGGTTCGCGTTCTGGATCGCCTGCCCGCTCGATCCCTTGGTCAGATTGTCAAGCACGACAATCACGGTCGCAACCCGCTCGCGCCGGTCCCCCACCACGCCAATGTGGCAGAAGTTCGAGGCTCGCACATGCTTCATTTGCGGAACCTGGCCGAACGGCAGGACATGGATGAAAGCCTCGCCGCCATAGCCCTTGTTCAGCACCGCATGAATCTGTTCAGGCACGCCCTTCACGTGGCAGGTCATGACAATGCCCCGCGTGGAGGGCAGAAGGTGTGGCGTAAGCGTGACCTTAGGCTCGCCGTCTGCCAGCTTTGCCAGTTCCTGGTCGAATTCCCCGAGATGCCGATGAGTGCCGCCCACTGAATACGGCATTACGTTGTCCTCCGTCTCGGCCATCAGCAGGTGCTCCTTCAACGAACGCCCTGCGCCGGAAACGGATGCCTTCAGGTCCAGAACGATGTCGTCGAAATCTATGCACTTCTCCATGAAAAGAGGCCGCAAGCCATAGAGGCCGGCCGCCGCGTTGCAGCCCGTGCCCGCGACAAGCCGCGCTGACCGGATGTCGTTCCGATAGAATTCGGTCAGCCCGTAAACCGCCTCCTCCTGCAGCTCCATTGCCGCATGAGGCTTGCCGTACCACGTCTCATAGGCGTCAGGGTCGTGCAGCCGAAAGTCAGCGGAAAGGTCGACGACCTTCACCTGCCGGGGAACGGATGGAATGACGGCCTGGCTTGTCGCGTGCGGGAGCGCACAGAATGCCAGGTCAATTCCTGACCAATCCACCTGATCGATGGCGACCAGGTCAGGCAGCTTCATGTGTCGAAGATGCGGAAACACCGATGACATTGGCTGGCCCGCCTTCCGGTCTCCGGTCAACGCAGCGATCCGGATCGACGGGTGTGTCGAGATCAACCGAGCGAGTTCGGCACCTGTATATCCGCTGGCGCCAAGAATGGCGACGTGATGGGGCATCCGGGCCCTCCTCCGGGAAATCATGAATGTCTAGCGCGACAAGGTAAGCGCGGCAATCACGCAGCGTGAAACTCCGTCTTCCGTCGAAGAAATCGTGTCGCCTGATCTGTAACGCGTTGCGGGTCGCCAGTAGTCAGGAACATGGGGATCTCGCCAATGCCGCGCATTTCTGGATGCCGCTCCAGATAGTCGGCCAGGCTGTCGGCCACAAGGGCTGGCTGGCTGAGCACCTTGACGTCAGGTCCCAGCGCCGCCCTGAATTCATCCTCCACGATCGGGTAATGCGTACACCCGAGAACCGCCGCCTCCGGCATTGGCATCTTCCGCCTCAGCGCCTCGACATGGCTTCGTACAAGCGCGCCAGCCAGGATCATGTCGCCCTCCTCGATGGCATCGACAATGCCTGCGCAGGCTTGAGCCTCAACGTCGACGCCGATCGCACGGAATGCCAGCTCGCGCTGGAACGCACGGCTCCGGACCGTGGCTGGCGTCGCGAAGAGCGCCACGTTCTTCGTCTCGACTTCGCGGGGCGGCGAATTGTCGCCCCATTGCCGTTCGGTAAGGGCCTCGATCAACGGCACGAACACGCCAAGCACCCGCTTGTCCGATGGAACCCAGTCTTCCTGAATCCGCCGGAGCGCGGCCGACGATGCAGTGTTGCAGGCGAGCACGACCAGGTCGCAGCCAGCCTGAAACAGCCGCGAAACTCCTTGGGTGGTCAACTGGTAGATGTCGTCGACATCGCGAACCCCGTATGGCGTGTGCGCGTTGTCGCCATAATACACGAGAGGCACGTCGGGAAGCCGATGTGCCACGGCCTTGTGGACCGTCAGGCCACCCAGCCCGCTGTCAAACAGTCCTACCGCCA
>VYCX01000100.1:8363-8922 GCA_009843725.1 Boseongicola sp. SB0675_bin_26 | reverse complement strand
CCCGAGCACGAGATTGATGCCCAAAACGGCAAGTCACTGGTAACAAACACATTCAAATTCCCTGCCTTATCTTCCCATCCAGCCGCCATCTACAACAAGAACTTCCCCGTTCACGTAGTTCGACGCCTCCGAGGCGAGAAAAATCACGGGGCCGGCAAAATCCTCGGGATTTCCCCACCGCCCCTGCGGAATGCGCTCGAGGATGGCCTTCTGCCTTGCTGGATCATTCCTGAGCGCCTCGGTGTTGTCAGTTGCGACATAGCCCGGCGCAATGGCGTTGACGTTGATCCCCAGACCCGCCCACTCGTTCGCCAAGGCCTTGGTCAGTTGCGCGACCCCGCCCTTGGACGCGGCATACCCCGGCACCGTGACCCCTCCCTGAAACGACAGCACCGAGGCGGTGAAAATGATCTTGCCACGGCCACGTTCGATCATGCCGCGACCGATTTCCCGGCTCAGGACGAACTGGGCGGAGAGATTCACCTCGATCACCTCGTCCCACCACTCGTCGGAATGGTCCGCTGCGGGCTTGCGCCTGATGGTTCCGGCATTGTTGACT
>VYCX01000100.1:0-8353 GCA_009843725.1 Boseongicola sp. SB0675_bin_26 | reverse complement strand
CGCAACAAGCGCGTTCAGGGCCGCCCGATCCGCGAAGTCGGCCTTGTAGGCCGCAAAACTGCGCCCCATGCCGACAACAGTCGCGCCAACCTCCGAGCCCTTGTCCTCCAGGCTGGCGCTGACGCCAACGATGTCGGCGCCGGCGGAGGCAAGCGCCTCGGCCATGCCGCGTCCGATTCCGCGCCTCACGCCGGTGACCAGCGCGGTCTTTCCCGTCAGGTCGAATGCGGAAAGAACGTTCATGCGCCGTCTCCAACCTTGATAAGGCTCTTCAGTGCCGCCGGATTGCCGTCCAAGGCCTCGAATGCCGCCTGGATGCCGGACAACGGGCTGACATCCGTTATGACCGTGTCCGCATCAACTCCGCCGCCGGCGATGATCGCGACGGCCTGCTCGTAGTCCTCCGGCTCGTAGACGCGCGCGCCGAAGAGTTCAAGCTCACGCCAGAAAAACTTGAAAAGGTCGATCTGCGGCTTCCGGGCGTGGATTGCCACCATGACGATCCGTGCCCGCACGGCTGCGCAGGCCGTCATCGCATCGACCCCGGCCTGCGTGCCCGAAACCTCGAAGACGACATCCGCGCCCTTTTTGCCGGTGCGTTCGTTGACCAGTGCCGACAGGTCTTCCTCTGCCGGATTGACCACGTCGAATCCGAGTCTGCGGGCAATTTCGATGCGGTTCGGGTTCACCTCGGAGAGCACGACCCTGCCGCCGCGTTCGCGCGCGACCATCGCGCAGAGAATCCCGATCGGTCCGCCTCCGATGACGAGCGCGGTCTCGCCCGGTCTCAGCGCCGAGCGCCGCACGTCGTGGCAGGCCACGGCGACAGGCTCGATCAGCGCCGCGTGATCCATCCGCAGGTCGTCCGGCAAGGCATGGAGCGTGTGTGCCGGCACGTTCCAGATCTCCTGCATTGCGCCATCCGTATCGAGTCCGAGAAACCTGAGATTGTGACAGATGTGCCTGTGACCCGCGGTGCATGCCGGGCACTCACCGCAATGGTCCAAAGGACGCACCACGACCTTCTGTCCGACGGCGACACCTGACACGCCTTCCCCGACGGCCGCGACGCTCCCGGACATTTCGTGCCCGATCACGCGATTCAGGCCGACCCTTGCATCCATGTTTCCGTGAAAGACATGCATGTCGGTCCCGCATATTCCGCAGTAGGCAACGCGAACCGCGACCTCGCCCGGCCCGGGATCGCTTGCACGCCTCGTCTCGACGGCGAAGGACCTGTTCCCTCGGTAGAATGCTGCCGCGACTTCCCTGTTCATGCCGCCTTGCCTGCCCTCGAGTTCCGGCCCGCAGCTTCATGCGCGGCCTCAAGCTTCGCCCAGTCGAAGGAAACGCCAATGCCCGGCTCGTTCGGAGCAACGGCAAGGTGATCCTCCACGACAAGCGGGCGGTGCGTATACTCGTCTATCGGAAAGCTGTGCACTTCAAGCCAGCCCGCGTTGGGACGCGCCGACACAAGACTGACGTGAAGCTCCTGCATTCCATGGCTGCAGACCGGGATGCCGTGCCGCTCGCTCAGTTCCGCAACCCGAAGCCAGCCGGTGATGCCACCGCAATTGGAGGCGTCCGGCTGGATGTAGCTCAACCCGGCTTCGCGGAACGCGTGCTCGAATTCGTGAATCGTGTGCAGGTTTTCGCCCATCGCCAGCGGCACGTCCGTTGCCTCCGCGATCCGCGCGTACCCCGCATAGTCGTCTGGAATGACCGGTTCCTCGAACCAGAGGATGTCGTGTTCGGCAAACGCGTGTGCGGCCATGATCGCCTCAGGCACGGAGAACGCGTAGTTTGCGTCCACCATGAAATTGCGGTCTGGCCCAAGCACCTCCCGGACAGCGCGGACACGATCGACATCGGTTGCCAGTTCCGGCTGGCCCACCTTGATTTTCACGGCATTGAATCCCGCGTCGACGAACCCCTCGGTCTGCCGGACGAGCTTGTCGAGCGGGAAATTCAGGTCGATGCCTCCGCGGTAAGCCCTGCAACGGTCACTTGCTCCGCCAGCCACCTGCCAGAGGGGCTTTCCGGCCGCCCTGCAGCGAAGGTCCCAAAGGGCGATGTCGACGGCGGAAATCGCGAAAGACGCGACGCCGCCCCGGGCCACGTAGTGAACATGCCATTGCATGGCATCGTGAAGCGTTTCGACCTGGATGGCATCCTGACCGGCCAGAAAGGGCGCCAGGTCGTGCTCGATCAAAGCCACGATGGCCGTTCCGCCCCTGCCGCCCGTATAGGTGTATCCGGTCCCTTCCTTGCCATCGTCCGTCCGAACGGTGGCCGTAACGAGCTCGAATTCCGTGTGGTCGCCATGCTTGGCATCGGTCAGAACTTCCGCGAGCGGAACGGCAAAGCGCCTAACGGATACGTCTGAGATGACCGGCATGCGCGTCCCCAAGCGGCATGTGCCCTGATCATTGCAAGGCTCGTTCCGATTTGGTATGACAAAACTGTACTAACATGTCCAGCACTTCTTCCGCCATGCTCGCAAAACAAGCAGTTTCCATCCAGTTTTGTCATACTAAACGGGCTGTCGACGGATGACGGAAGAGAGGATTGGAGACGCACGCACCCGAGCGGCGGACAACGTCGTCTCGATGTACGAGCGGCAGATCATCGATGGCACGCTCGCCGTGGGAAAGCCGTTGCCACCCGAACGCGAGATCATGCAGGCCTTCGGCGTCAGCCGCACCGTCGTTCGCGAGGCCGTGCAGACGCTTTCCGCCAAGGGCCTTGTCGAAGCCCGGCCGCGCTTCCGGCCTGTGGTGAGGACGCCGGGCTACGACGCCGCCATCGAGGCGGTCGGTTCCGTCGTCAACCGTCTCCTGACAGTGCCGGGCGGCGTGCGAAACCTCTTCGAGCTTCGCATCATGATGGAAGCCGCGCTTGTTCGCGACGCAGCTCTGCATGCCGACAAGAATCATGTCGCGCGAATGAAGCAGGCCCTGGCCGACAACGAAGCAGCAATCAGCGATTCCCAACGCTTTTTCGAAACCGACATTGCCTTTCACCGTGTTCTCTACGAGGTTCCCGACAACCCGGTGCTGCCGCCGATTCACCAAGCCTATACGGACTGGCTGTCGAGTCACTGGACGAGAATGCCGCCGGACCCGGAGCGCAATCACGTGAACTACAGGGCACACAGCAGGATCTTCGAAACGATTCTCTTCCGGGATCCGGACGCGGCAGAGCTCGCGCTCCGCGATCATCTTGACGATGCCTGGAACCAGGTGCGCCTGACCTTTGCAGAGCCCTGAAACCCATGGACCGACCATTCCGGATAGCATGCGTCGGCGAAGTGATGATCGAGCTCGTCACGGGAGACGGCAACGCCGCCGAACTGAACGTGGCGGGCGACACCTACAACACCGCTGTCTATCTCAAGCGCGCCACGCCGAATCTGGACGTCGAGTACGTCACGGTTCTTGGCAAGGACAGATTCTCCGACCGAATCGTCCGCGACATGGAGGCAAGGGGCATCGGCACCGCGGCCGTCGCCCGGCATCCGACTCGGATGCCCGGCCTTTACGCGATCGAGACCGACGCTGCCGGCGAGCGGAGCTTTGCCTACTGGCGCTCGACCTCTGCGGCGCGAACGCTTTTTGGCGCAGACGGCCGCGACCCGACGGACGTCCTTGCTGGCCATGACCTCGTTCTGCTCTCGGGAATTTCACTTGCAATTCTGTCAAGCTCGGCGCGAAGCCGCCTGCGAAATGCGCTAGAGCGATTCCAGGCGAACGGCGGGCTTCTGGCATTCGACAGCAATTACCGCCCGCATCTCTGGAACGACCCCGAACTTGCGCGCGCCGAAACGGAGAGGTTTTGGCGGTGCACCGACATCGCTCTTCCTTCCGTCGATGACGAAATGGCCCTCTTCGACGATACGGACGGCACGGCGGTCGTTGCCCGGCTCCGATCATGGGGCGTTTCGCGCGGGGCACTCAAACGTGGGGATGCAGGACCAATGGATCTCGGACCGGAAGGGCATGCCTTGAGCGTGCCGGTTGCCGAGAATGTCGTTGACACGACGGCAGCGGGAGACAGCTTCAATGCGGGCTACCTCGCGGCGACGGCCGCTGGCCGATCGTCAATCAAGGCGATGGAAGCCGGGCATGCCCTCGCCCTCAAGGTCATTGGCAAGCGGGGCGCAATCGTGGACGTCGGCTGTGTCTGATGCCGCCCAAGCACGAAACTGCCACCGAGCCGCGTGATCCTTGCAGCGGCCTGCCGGCTCCCTGACGGGTGCCGGCAGGTCGGGAGCGTGCCGCCAATCGATCCCGAACAGGCGGTTCGGCAATCCGGCATTGCAGACCCAGAACTGCCGGTCCTCCTGTCTGCCCCCCCGGGCCGCTGAGCAATGTTGCCGCCCGCGGCCCGACCTCCAATCGCGCGCCATCCCGTCTGGGCCCATGAAGCCGATCATGGTTTGCCTCCCGGTTGATTGCTTGCCGGTCCCCGGTTCAGCCCCAGACATGTCCGGCCCAAGTGATTGGCTTTCCGGCCAGCCAGTCGGCCCCGGTGGCATAAAGCGCTTCGACCTCGGGTCCCTTGAGGCCCGGCATGTCTTTCTTGACCGGATAGCCGACCTGCGACTGAAGGTAGGCAAGATGCCGGTATCCCGCGGGAAACGCGTCCAGAACCTCTTGATCAAGTTCAATCGTCGCGCATGGCGCGATCGGGTCCATCCGGTCCTTCTCATAGATCGGCTGACGCAGGCACATGCCCCATTTGCCTTCGCGCTTCTCCAGAAAGTCGAAGAAACGCCCTGTGCAGACGACGTCCACCAGAACGCCGTGAACCTCGCCGCGCTGCGAGATCGTCATCTTGGTTTGCGTGACGGCCCGGTCGTCTGCGATCTCGCAATTGAAACCGCCCAGGAAATGCAGGATCGACACGCCGCGCGCCCAGCCTTGCCTGTTCATTTCAATGAACTCGTCAGCCGTGCCCTGTGTCCAGGTGGCCATCATGCGGCCGTCGTCGTGCCAGACCGTGCGGAACCTGTCCCAGAGACCGGCATCCCGCCATATGGCCCAGTTTTCGATCAGTTCGCGCAGCAGAAGCTTGTCTTGCCATTCGTCCATTGAGACCTCCTGCATCAAGGGCTCCGGCCGCCGCGTTCCACGGTCAGCCATCGGGTTGCGTTACCGGTCTCCGCCGAACAGCGACCGTCGTGCCGCCCCGGCTCGACCGTGCCGCTGCGGCCGCGTCCATCGCGGTCACTGCGTCTTCACGGGCACTGTCCGGGACCTTGGACCTCATGCGGCCGTCTGCTCGACCGAAGACATCGAAAGTGCAGCCGCGCCCTCCAGGATTCCGCGGAGCTTGATGACCATTTCCAGATCGCCAATGCTCACCTTGCACACTTCCTGCCCCCGGCCCGCAAGTTTCTTGATCAACCCGGCCATTTCCAGACGGGCCAAGGCAAGTTTTGCGGGGGTCCGGGGCACGCCCTGCAGGCCTGCCACCGCGACCTCGGACAGCCGCTCACGGCCTGGAAGCTCTCCATCCAGAATCGTCTGGCGAAGCCTCGCGAGTGGCTGCTGTTCAGAATTTTTCACCAATGCTCCCGAAATGAATTCATTTTGCCCGAATCACTCCAACTTTTTCAAAATTCCCGTCAATTTGCACTCATTTGGTCGACTTCTGATACACGTGAACCCAAGCCGCCGACGCGGTCGCCACGGTCGACGTGGTGAAGTTCGCGTTCGTTCCTGATGCCGGCGACACGATCCATTCCGGACACTCCAGTGACGTGCCGGAGCCGGTTCCTGCCGAACGGTCCCGGCTTCTCGATGCCCTCACCAGGGACGCGGATTCGAAAGTCCGCTCGACCCTCCCGCGGTGGCGGCGCCGCGGGGTTCCGTGCCTGTGCTATTCGGGTCAATCTCGGCAAGCGCCCTTTGGATTGCTACCAGCATTGCATCGCGCCGTTGCGACAGTTCGGCCACGGTACGTCCTTCATTGGCTTCCACCAGCCCCTCTTCGAGCAGCTTTGCGTTCGCGTCGTTCAGTTCCGGCGATCCAAGATCGGCCCACCACCCGTTGAAGGTGTCTGCGAAGTGATCGCAAAAGGCGGACAGCCCGCCTTCGCCGGCGCCAAGGCCAAACAGGGTCGTCGGTCCCATGGCTGCCCATCTGAGCCCCGGGCCGGAAGCGATCGCCTTGTCCACGTCGCCCACGCTTGCGACACCGCTCTCGACCAGATGGATTGCCTCGCGCCAGATGGCGGCCTGCAGCCGGTTGGCGACATGGCCCGGAACCTCTTTCTGCACGCGGATCGTTGTCTTGCCGATGTCTGCATAGAACGCCTCGGCTGATTCAAGCACGCCGGGCTGCGTCCTTTCGTTCGCCATCAGCTCGACAAGGGGAATCAAGTGCGGCGGATTGAAAGGATGGCCCAGAATGAACCGGCCAGGCGAGCGCCATCCCCTCTGCATCTGGCCAAGGGTCAGCCCGGAAGCCGAGCTTGCGACGATTGCCCGTGACGAAAGGCGTGGCTCAATCCGCGCAAACGTGCCGTGTTTCATGGCAATCCGCTCGGGAACGCTCTCCTGAATGAAGTCAGCCCCTTCGACCGCCGCCTCAGGCGATGCGTGAAACGTGATTCGATCCGGATCGCCCCGCTTTGTCAGCCCGATCTCGGTCATTGCAGGCCAGGCATTCCGAACATGATCACGAACGGCAGCTTCGGTTCCCGTGGCCGGATCGAAGACCGCCACCGACCGTCCGGAAGCAAGAAAGAGTGCCGCCCAGCTTGCGCCGATGAGGCCCGCGCCAATGACGCTGGTTCGCATGATTTCCGACATCAGAAAGCTCCCGGGTTGATCGGCGAAGCCGCGGTCATGCCGCCATCCACGGTGAAGAGCTGGCCGGTCGCGAAGCCCGCCTCGTCCGACGCCAGCCAGACGGCGATTGCGGCAATGTCTTCGGGACGGCCGAAACGCCTCGTCGCGTGGCGCATGAGCGCGTCCTGCCTGGCGGCCTTGGGATCCGATGCAAGTTCAAACCCGGCCTCGAGCATTCCGGTTTCGATCCATCCGGGACAAATTGCGTTGCAACGCACCTTTGGCCCGTGATCCACGGCGATTGAACGGGTAAGGCCATGCACGAAGGCCTTGGACGCGTTGTAGAGTGCCATGCCCGGATCGGCAATCTGGCCAGAAACCGAACCAACGTTGACTATGGAGCCGCCTGACCGCATGCGGGGAAGGACTGCACGGCAGGCGTTGAACACGCCCTTGCAGTTCACGCCGATGACCAGGTCCCAATCCGCATCCGTGCTGTCCGTGACGGTTCGTTCGACCTGAACGCCGGCATTGTTGACAAGGATGTCCACCAGCCCGGCCGTCGCGGCCAAGCGTTCCATGTCTTCGGCGCTGGAAACATCCGCCGTCATCCAGACGCAATCCGTCGGCAGGTCTTCGGGCGCGGAGCTTCGCCCGCAGGTCAGAACGCTTGCACCTTCCCTCAGGAACGCCTCGACGATTCCGCGTCCGATGCCCCGACCGCCTCCCGTGACGATGGCCCTCTTGTCCTTAAGCCGCATCAGCGCCAACCAAGACATGCTTCCGGCAGAGATATCGGCGCAACCCGGGTTTCCCGTGCAAGCCGGACAAGGGAGGGAGACCTTGCCAGGCCTCCATCGACGAAACGCCCAACCTTGAAGACGTGACCGGGACTGTGGCATTCGAACCCGAACTCCGTGCCATGCACGTGGTCCAGACGCCTTGCGGCGCACGCAATCGTTGCCGCGGTGCCGGGAAGGGCAAAGTCCCTGGCCTTGACGGGAATCCGGGTTTCAAGCCGAGCTTCCATTCGCTGAACCTTCCGGGAGGCGCAAGGCTTCCGGGATTCCCGGGCCCGATGCCGGGTTTCGCCACCTCGCCGGCGACGGACGTTACCGCGCCTCGCCCGTCGTTCCTGGTCACTTCCAAGGCCATCAGGGGTTCATCTGCTGGACCTGCGCACTCAGTCCGCCGTCGAGAATCCACAACTGCCCGCTGGCATAGCGCGCTTCGTCGGACGCCAGCCAACTGACGAGATTCGCGATGTCTTCCGGCGTGCCATAGGTCCGCATTGGATGCACGTCGCGAACCGCCTTCTGCAATTGCGTGATGGTCCTTCCTCCGCCGCCCGAGCCTTCGCCTTCGAAGAAGCTCTGCAGCATGGGGGTGTCAACGTAGCCCGGGCAAACCGCGTTGACACGGACGCCTTCCGGACCGTGGTCGCAGGCCATGGCGCGGGTCAGCGCATGAACCGCACCCTTCGTGGCGCAATAGGCCGCCAGGCCCGGATCGGCGATGAATCCGTCGTACGAGCCGAAATTGATGACGCTGGCGCT
>VYCX01000176.1 GCA_009843725.1 Boseongicola sp. SB0675_bin_26 | reverse complement strand
GCGATCGTGATGATGGAGACGGTGAACGACTTTGGGGCGGTTGACTACTTTGGCGTGCAGACCCTGACGACCGGGGTCTTCACCGTCTGGCTGGAAGCAGGGAACGCGGGCGGGGCGGCGCAGATCGCATGCGCCATTCTCGGGATGATCCTCTTTCTCGTGGTTCTCGAAAGGGCAAGCCGTCGGCGCATGAAGTTTCACCGGATGTCCCGGACTGACCATCGCATCGAGCGAACGGCGCTGAGAGGTGCGGTGGGCTGGATGGCTTCAATTGCATGCGCGCTGCCGTTTCTGGCCGGCTTTGCGTTTCCCGTCGCGGTCTTGGGGGGCCATGCGCTCTCCAGTTCCGAAGGTTGGCTGGCGCCAGGACTGGGGGCGGCGCTTGCGAACACTTTCTTGGTGGGAGGTGCGGCGGCCGTCGTGACAGTCATGGCGTCCCTTTTCCTTGTATATGGGGCGCAACTGTCTGGAAGGCAGATGCCACGAATGCTCTTGCCGATCACCACGATCGGATATGCGGCGCCGGGAGCGGTGCTGGCATTGGGCTTGCTGATTCCGTTGGCGGCGTTCGACAATGCGCTTGCCGACGGCATTCTCGGCATGACCGGCTGGGACCCCGGATTGCTGCTGACGGGCGGTGTCGCGGCCTTGGTCTACGCATATTCGGTCAGGTTCTTTGCCATAGGGCAGGGTGCTGCGGATGCGGCCGTCGCGCGCGTCGCGCCGAGCCTGCCGATGGCGGCCAGGACTCTTGGGCGGTCTGCCGGCGGCACGCTTCTCTGGGTCTACTTGCCGCTGATCCGGGGTTCGGTGGCCACGGCGCTCCTGCTTGTGTTCGTCGATGCGGTGAAGGAACTGCCGGCCACGCTCCTGCTTCGGCCGTTCAATTTCGACACGCTTGCGACACGTGCGCACGAGCAGGCCTCGCTGGAAAAAATCGTGCAAGCGGCACCGTCTGCAATCCTGGTCATCCTCGTGAGCCTGTCAGCCGTTGCGTTGCTGGCGCGTCAGATGATGAACGCGCGGTAATGCGGTTTCGTGGCGGTCGCTTGCGATGTTGCGGCCGGCATTCGTTTCACTCGGGACGCCGCATTCCAGACGGGAACCACCGGTGATCGAGAACAGGATTGCCATGCGGCGTGCCTCGTGGGTGCGGCGGTGCCTGATCACTCCCTTTGGAGCGCGAATCTTCGCAACTGCGCTTGG
This sequence comes from Boseongicola sp. SB0675_bin_26, assembly GCA_009843725.1. Classification (GTDB taxonomy): domain Bacteria; phylum Pseudomonadota; class Alphaproteobacteria; order Rhodobacterales; family Rhodobacteraceae; genus JAJEFO01. The sequence goes on along the minus strand of VYCX01000176.1, from coordinate 7,759 downwards.
CGGTGCTTCATTGCGTGCTGTCGAGAATCGCTATGCCGTAGCGTGCGATCTTTGCGTCTGAAGTCAGAAGAGGCATGGCTTCGGCCTCGCTTTGCGCGATCAGCATTCTGTCAAACGGGTCGCGATGATGAAAGGGCAGGGCTTGCAGGCTGGTCATGTGCCGGTCCGAGATGCCAAGTCGCTCAAGACCCTGTTCGGCGATGACCCTGCTTACCTCGGAGACGTCCGCCGAAAGCTTTCCAAGGCTGGCCTTGATTGCAATTTCCCACAATACGACCGGGCTGACGACCGGTTCGTCGGAGACGAATATGCGCCGCGCCTTCGCTCCGAGCCTCTCGGAATCCATCAGCCACCAGAGCAGGGCCTGCGTATCAACGAGAATCCGCACGCGACCTCAGATCTTCGAAGTCAGCGATGATGTCCGGATCTTCGTCGTCGAACGTGTCCGGAACCGCGATCCGTCCTTTCAGCGCACCTGGCCGACGCTGCCCGAACGCTCCGTCAACCGTAACCACATTGAAGCGACCCCTTATGGCTCCCTGCCGGGTAATTTCCACGACATTTCCTGCGGCGGCGAGGTCCAGCAGCTCGGACAGGCGAGCCTTCGCGTCGCGAAGTGAGTATTGGTATGGCATTTGCCGCCCTCCAAGAGTGATCTACATTTATCAATTGTAGTCACAATCGCAACCCCCAAAGTCGAATTTTCATGCCTTTGCCTAGCCTTCGGGTTTGCGATCACTTTGGCGGCTTGTCCCACGAATGCGCACATTCGACTCGCTCCAAGTGGATTCAGAGTGCCATAGGCAAGACTGCAAGTGGCTTGCGTCTCGATCAGGCTTGCCCATCCACCGCGCCGTTGCTAAGGACGCCGCCGTGCCCCTATAGCTCAGCTGGTAGAGCATCTGATTTGTAATCAGGGGGTCGGGAGTTCGAGTCTCTCTGGGGGCACCAATCACACTTCCCAGACGATCCCATGAATCTCCAAAACGCCTTAATAAAAAGGACTACTAGGCAATGGGCTGAGAATTAGGTTCTCACTCATTCTCCGGCTGTCCAACACGGTCCTATGGATAAAATGTTGGACAAATTCCATGTCCCACATTGACTCGCGGCTAGGAAATGCTATTCCCGACATTGACTGGTGCGCGACAATGCCAAGGAGGACATGCGATGGGAAAGCTGACGGTGAAGCGCGTCGAGGCGCTCAAGAATCCGGGGCTTCACGGCGACGGCGGAACGCTCTACCTTCGGGTCGCGCCGGGCGGAAGCAAGCAATGGGTGCAGCGGCTGGTGATCGACGGGCGGCGGCACGACATCGGGCTGGGCGGCTGGCCGCTCGTCTCGCTGGCCGAGGCGAGGGACATCGCCTTCAAGAACCGGCGCAAGGCACGACGCGGGAAGGACCCTCTTGCCAAGCGGCGCAGGGCCAAGGCCCCAACGTTCAGGGAGGCCGCAGAAAGGACCTACGACGGTCTCAAGGCGCGGTGGCGATCCGAGAAGGTCCGGCGCACGTGGTGGCAGCAGATGGAGCTTCACGCGCTGCCGAGGCTTGGCGACCTGCGGGTTGACCGGATCGGGCGCGGGGACGTGCTTGCCGTGCTGACGCCGCTGTGGACATCGAAGCCGGAAATGGGCCGCAAGCTGCGGGCCAGGATCAAGGCCGTGCTCGCCTGGGCGCAGGCGCACGGCTATTGCGACACGAACCTTGCGGGCGAGGCCATAGACGGCGCTCTGCCGTCGATGCGCGGCACCGGGCGCAACTTCCGGGCGCTCCCCTATGACGAGGTCGCGGCGGCGCTTGACACGGTGGAGGCGTCCGGCGTGTCCGTCGCCGCGAAGCTCTGCCTGCGCTTCACCATCCTGACGGCGGCGCGATCCGGCGAGGTCCGGGGCATGACGTGGGCCGAGGTCGATCTTGAGGCGGCGACATGGACGGTTCCAGCCGACCGGATGAAGGCTGGCAGGGAACACCGCGTTCCCTTGTCCGGCGCAGCGCTCGAAGTTCTGGCCCAGGCCAGTGAATTGCGCGACCGGCGCTCCGACCTCTGCTTTCCGTCGCCGCGAGGCGGCAAGCCGCTTTCGGACATGACCCTGACCAAGGTGCTCCGCGACAACGGGCTGGCCGACAGGGCCACGGTTCACGGTTTCCGGTCCAGCTTCCGGGACTGGTGCGCCGAGACGGGCAAGCCACGGGAAATCGCGGAGGCGGCACTGGCGCACACGGTGGGCGGCGTCGAAGGCGCGTATTTCCGTTCGGACCTGTTCGACCGGCGGCGCGTCCTGATGGACCAGTGGGCGGCTTTCCTCACGGGGAAAGGGGCTGATGTTGTGGCGTTGCGCCGGTGACGAATGCCCGACAGTGCCTGGCGAATCGCAATGTGTCTTGACAAATCCGGTGAAGTCATATAGAAAAGGCACCCTGCGCTTGGTCGCACAGAGTGCCATATTTCGTGCTTGACAACCCGAAACTAGGCGATTCGCAGCGGCCATGCAACCCTTAATGGAGAAAAGCATGACTGCTGACGAACTGATGACGCGCCCGGATGTCGAGGCGCTGTTGGGCTTGAGCCGCGCCTCGATCTACCGGCTGATGCGTGAAGGCCACCTTCCCGAACCTATCAGGATTGGACTTCGCGCCGTGCGCTGGCGGCGATCCGAGATAGAGGCTTACCTTGCCGGATGCCCCAGGGCCACCGGCTTGGCCGCCTGAACACGGCCACATCCGCTGCAAGCAAACGGACCTGAAACGCTGACGGCACTCCGACGCCTCGGGGTGCCGTGACGACCTCACTGAATTCTGATAACTGCCCTTAACGGACACGCATGTTCCCATTCCGTGCCGTTCCTGGGATCGCGTGATTGCGTTGCATCGGCGACGTGATTGCACCCTGTTTTCAAGGCTTTTCCGCCCATTCCGCCTTTCTCAGGAGAAAAAAACGTAAACGGGGGGCGGGGTCGGTGGAACAAGTCCTGCCTCCCGCCTCTCCCGCTACTTTTTGCCTTTTCCTATTATTCTGAAAAGCAAGCAAATAGGTTGACATTATCAATTTTTTCTGTTAGATTATAACATATGTCAAAATGCGCGTTTGCCGAAGACGGCCAGCTGAACGAGCGGTCGAATCCGCTGCCTGCTGGCGTCCCTGAAGTGCTTCGGAAAGACGGGGCACGACTTCAGCCCGTGGACAGTGGGGAGCTTCGCGTCCGGCTGGCTCGCGGCCTGGCGGCGGGACTGACCGTTGCCGAGGCTGGCCGCAGGGCCGGGTACCTGAACGGCCAGAGCGCGTGGAGGGCCGCACAGTCCGACGAGGTTCAGGCCCATGTCGCGAAAATCCGCGAGGATGCCGCCCTGGCGGCTGGCGCAAGCCTTGAATGGGTCCTGGCGCACCATGTGAAGATCGTCGAGGACGCGGACGAGAAAACCAACGTCCGGCAGGCGAGCCTGACCGCGATCACGGACGTGCTTGGCTACAAGGAGGAGGCGGCCCGTCGCCGGGAAGAGGCGCAGGGGCGGTTCGAGCGGATGGACGACGAGGCGCTGGAAGACGAGATGGAGCGCCTGAAGGCCAGCCTGACAATCGTGGACGGCGAGGTCGTCGAGGTTGCCGATGCCGGGCAGTGACGACCGGAACGCGAAGGCGCGTCTTGCGGAACTGATGCACGAGAAGCTGCGTCGCAACGCCGACAAGAGCCTTCTGGCCTATGCGCAGTACATGGTTCCCAGCTTCAAGGTGAACCACCATCACGAAAGGATCGCCGAGGTCCTGGAGGACTGCGAGGCGGGGCTGATCGACCGGGCGCTGATAACGACGCCGCCACGGCACGGGAAGTCGCTGCTTTGCTCCGTGGTGTTCCCGGCCTGGTATCTCGGACGCCATCCCACGAACGAGGTCATTGCGACCGCCTACGGTTCCGAGCTTGTCAGCGGCTTCGGGCGGCGGTTGCGCAATCTCGTGCGCGATCCGCGCCATGCGGACATCTTCGGGGAGGACGCGGCGCTGTCGCCCGAAAGCCGGGCGCGGGACATGTGGCTGACGATGGGCGGCGGGGTCTACAGGGCGGCTGGCGTCGGGGGCGGCATAACCGGTTTCGGCGGGCACTGCCTGATAATTGACGACCCGGTGAAGTCCTGGAAGGAGGCCGACAGTCCGGTCGTCCAGAGCCAGACCTGGGACTGGTACCAGTCGGACTTCCACACGCGGGTCATGAAGGGAGGCTTCATTCTCGTCATCCAGACCCGGTGGAACGAGAACGATCTTGCCGGAAAGCTGCTGGCCGAGGAGGAAAAGGGAGGCGAGCAGTGGCACAAGGTTCATTTCCCGGCGGTTGACAGGGACGGCAAGGCCCTCTGGCCGGAAATGTACGACATCGACTACTTCAGTCGCCGGATGCGGAACAACAGGGTCTGGCAGGCGCTTTACCAGGGAAATCCGCTTCCAGCCGAAGGCAACCTTTTCACGGAGAACATGTTCCGCACGTACGACCGGATGCCGGACATCGGGCGGATGCGGATATACGGCGCGAGCGACTACGCGGTGAGCTTCGGGAAGGGCGACTTCACGGTTCACGCGGTCGTGGGCGTGGACGAGAACGACGACATCTACCTGCTCGACCTCTGGCGACGGCAGGAGTCGTCGGACGTGAGCGTTGACGCCCAGCTTGCGCTGATGCTGCGGTGGAAGCCGCTGATCTGGGCGGAGGAAAGCGGCCAGATCGTCAAGAGCATCGGGCCTTTTCTGGAGAAGCGTCAGCGCGAACTGAAGGCTTGGGGCGCGAGGCGGCAGTTTTCGTCCACGACGGACAAGGCGGCGCGGGCGCAGTCTTTCCTGGCCCGGATGGGTTCGGGCAAGGTGGTCTTTCCGGCACACGCGCCTTGGTACCCGGAACTGAAGGCCGAGATGCTGAAGTTCCCGCTGGGCAAGCATGACGACCAGGTTGACGCGCTGTCGCTCATCGGACGCCTGATCGACCGGATGTCCACCGGCAAGGCGAAGGAAGGTCCCGGCGAGAAGCCGCCCGCACTGACCATTGGCGGGAACCTTCCTCCGGGAATGCGGGGCTTCACCTGGGGCGAGGTCGTCAAGGACGTGATCGACCTGTCAAGACGCAGGAGGCGACATGCCGCATGACATGACGAGGGAGGGCGACGATGCCGTACGGCGAGCCTGAACGCGGGACGGAAGGTCCGCAGGAGTTCACGACGACCGTTGCGCGGTGGGAGGCGGAACTCGCGGCGGCTGAGAAGGTTCTCAAGCCTTGGCGCGAGTCCTGCAAGAACATCGACGCCCGCTACACGCTGGAAAAGAACCGTGTTGACCTGGGGCACCTGTTCGGCGAGAGCGACAGCCGGTTCAACATCCTCTGGTCGAACATCCAGACGCTGAAGCCTGCCGTCTACGCGCAGGAGCCGGTGCCGGTCGTCAAGCGCCGTCACCGGGACGCCGACCCCGCTGGCCGGATCGCCGCCGAGATGCTTGAGCGGGCGCTGAAATCCGAGCTTGAACGCGACGAGCGCATGGGCTGCGGCATGGACGAGGCCCTGTCGCGGGCCAACCTCGACTACCTGCTTTTCGCCCGTGGCTCCGCGTGGGTCCGCTACGAGCCGGACATGGAGGGCGACACCGTTCTGGACGAGTCGTGCCCGACCGACTACGTGGGCCGCAACGACCTGCTTTACAGCCCGAAGAGGACATGGGCGGAGGTCGTCAAGGACGGCTGGGTCGCCCGCCGCACGTCCATGACGCGGGCCAGGGGCGTCGGGCGTTTCGGGGAGGTGTTCAGGAACGTCCCGCTCGACGTTGGCGAGGACGGGACCGAAATCGACGAACGCGACCAGGAGGTCATCGGCCAGGCCGATGTCTGGGAGATATGGGACGCGGCGAGCCGCAAGGTGTTCTGGGTCAGCCGGGCATGGACGGACCGCATTCTTGAGGAGAAGGACGATCCCCTGAAGCTGGAGGGGTTCTTCCCCTGCCCGAAGCCCGCCTTCGGGACGGTCTCGAACGAATCATTGGTGCCGGTTCCCGACTACCGGCAGTACGCGAAGCTGGCTCAGGAGCTTGACGACCAGACCGCCCGGATCGACGGGCTGGTGAACGCGCTTCGGGCGAAAGGGTTCTACGACGCTTCCATCGAAGGTCTTGAGACCCTGATGAACGAGAACGCGGACGTTCTCGTGCCCGTCACGAACATGCAGAACATACTCGGCAAGGGCAGCGGCGGCGGCCAGATCACGGGAGTCGTCCAGTTCTTCCCGCTGGACACCATCGCCCGCGCTCTTACCGGGCTTTATGACGCCCGCGACCGGACGAAGCAGACGCTCTACGAGGTTTCCGGGGTGGCGGACATCCTGCGGGGCGCGGTCGATCCCCGCGAGAAGCTGGGGCAGAGCCGGATCAAGGAACAGAACGCCGGGCGGCGGATCGACGTGAAGCGGCGCGAGATCGAGAACCTGGCGCGTGACTGCATCCGCCGCAAGGCCGAACTGATGGCCGAGCACTACGACCCGGAGCGGCTGCGGCGGCTGTCCGGCTTCGACCAGATGACGGCGGTGATGCAGGCGGAACAGCAGCAGCCTGGTGCGGCGGACAGGCTGTTCGCCGAGGCGATCACGCTCCTGCGGAACGAGAGGCTGCGCGGGTTCCGGCTGGAGATCGAGACGAACTCGACCATGATCGAGGACGACGAGGCCGAGCGCGAGGGCCGCACGGAGTTCCTGCGGGCGGCGGGCGAGTTCATGTCGTCCTCGCTGCAAGTGGTCGAGCAGGTTCCGTCCATGGCACCGCTCATGGGCCAGATGATGCTGTTCGGTGTTCGCGGGTTCCGGGCGGGGCGGCAGCTTGAAGGGGCCTTTGAGGACGCAATCGAGCAGATTGCCGCTGGCGGACAGGACCAGGGCGGCGAATCCGATCCCCAGGCGCAGGCGGATGCCGAGGCGCGGCAGCAGGAGATTCAGGGCCAGATGGCCGTGAAGCAGGCCGAGGCGCAGGTGAAGCATACCAGTGCCGCCATGAAGCTCCAGGCCATGCAGGAGAAGCATCGGCTTGAGATGGAGAAGCTGGTGGCCGAGCACCAGGTGTCGAAGGCCGAGCATGACATCGCGATGGAGCAGATGGAGGCGGACCTGGCGAAGACCCAGGCGGAACTGACGCTGAAGGAGCGCGAGGCGTTGACGGCTGTCGCGGCGGACACGGCCAAATCGCAGAACGCGATGCGCGTTGCCGCCGAGGCTGCAAAGAGAACGCGGGTTCAGGAATGACCAAAGAGGAAAAGGCGGGAAAGGCCGGTTACGAGGCTTTCCTGGCAAGCCTGGGCGGAAGCGTCGCCCTGCAAGGCTTCGAGGGCAGCGGACTTGTTCCCGATTGGAGCGAGATGAGCGACTTTCTCAAGGACGGGTGGATCGAGGAGGCCGCCCGTGAGGCGAAGCAATAAGTGGTATCTTATGGGTATCATAAAATTGCCCTAATGGTCTTGTAATGGTATTGACTTTCACGCATCATGATGTTATATTGTAACAATGAGGAAAAGATACCGGTACGACCGGGATTTCGGCTGCATGGTCGAGGTCACGCCATGGACCGGCCACAACGACCCGCCGCCACGGAACGACGAGCTTGCCGCGCCGCTCTTGCAGATCGACGCCTACCACCGGAACCCCGTGCAGTCGCCCGTTGACCTGACCGCGCTGGAATCGCGGCAGGACGTGCGCGAGCACAACAGGCGGAACGGCGTGATCGACATCGGCAACGACAGGGGGCCGGAC
>VYCX01000309.1 GCA_009843725.1 Boseongicola sp. SB0675_bin_26 | reverse complement strand
ATGCCAAGAACCCTGTCGAATTTCGACAGGCCGCGTGCGTGAGTGTCGGAATAGCCCTTGATCAGTCGACCGCAGCCGAGGACTTCGGTGGCGAGCGCGGGGTCGTTGACAGCGACTCGGGCCGCGCACGACAGCCATCTGTCAAGAAGCGCCTGCTCGACCGCGTGGCGTCGCGTCCTGCGTCGATACCGTTTCAGGCCACCGAGCGCGTAGAGAAGAAGGAACGGCCCCAAACGGTCAGACCGCAGCCGCCTGCCTCTGGCAAACCAGCGGTCGATGCGTGCCATTGCGCGAGGACTGGCCGCGATTCGGGCACCCAGCCCGGCGGGCAGCAGTCCGACGATCTCTTCGGCCCGGGGATGCATGTATTCGGTCAAATGCAGCAACTGTTGCGGTTCGGTTCCCATCTCGGCAACGATTCGGTCGTTGCGTGCGGCGCGGGTCTTGAGATCCGCCACACGGATCACGTCGTCGTAGGTCATGGCGTTGGCAATGTACTTTGCCGCGGCCTTGGTCAACGCGTGGCCCTCGCCGACTCCGTCGGCACCGACGAAAGGCGCCACTCGATCAAGGTACTCCTGTCCGTAGTCCGCATCCATGAAGTCGACGACCTTGCGCAGCCCTGCCATCGCAATTGGCCGGACAGGCGTTGGCAGATCGGACACGCGCCTGGCCAAGCTCTGCCACCTGTCGAGCAGATGCGCGGGACCAGTGGCACTTTGGGCGGGTGGTGATCGTTCCGGCGCGTCGTCTGACGGCACACCCTTGAGGCAAGCGTGGAAACCGGCGTTGAAGGCGCGCAGGCTGGCGTCGACTTCCCGCTTGCCGGTTCGGATGGCGTCCTCGAAATCGCCCTTTTCGAAGGGCAGGCATTCGGAAGCCGCCAGAGTGCCGAACAGCGTGGCAGAAATGACGGATCCGCTTTCGACGGCCAGCCTTTCCATGTCGAAGCAGATCAACCGGGCTGCGGCGATTTCGGCTGCGGCGCGAACCTCGGCCGCGTCGGCGGTCCCGTCGCCGGGCACGGTCTTTTCCGAGACGGCAAGCTCCCGGTGGGACGATGCGATGAGTGTCGTTCTGTCCGGGGTCACGAAGCCGCGCGCGATGGCGCGTCCGGCTTCCATCAGTTCCGCAGCGATCAGTATGTCGACATCGCCCGCGGCGGGAGCGAGGGCAAACACCGGTTGTCCTGTTCCGGTCTTGGCCATCTCGACATAGTAGATTGTCGCACCGGTACGCTGCGCCACGCCGGCGACCGAGGTTGCCTGACAGGCATAGCCTTGCGACCTGGCAAGGGTTTCGATCCACCTGGTCAGGACCCCGCCGCCCTGGCCGCCCACCGCCATGATCGCAAGCTTGATGACGCCGTCGGGGCTCCGACTGGCCTTCTCTGTGGGGAATGGCTGGTGCACTGTCATTCTGCGCGTCCAAAAGAAAGCGACTTGCGCTCCCGACGGCCTTGAAGATGGCCTATGAGCCGCGAGGCGATGCCCGCGCGCCAGCGTTCGAACCCGGTCGGGTTGTGGACGATGTCGGCGCGGTAGAAGCTTGGGCAGAGTGCGGCAGCCTCCGCCACCTCGCCGCAATTCCCGCAGCCGACGCATGTCTGGTCGATATGCGCCACCGGATCGTCGCGGAGCGGATCGTCGAGATTCCTGAGCGACAGCGACGGACAGCCCGAGAGCCGGATGCAGGCATGATCGCCGGTGCAGATGTCCTCGTCGACGCCGAAACGGGGCACCTCGACGCGCGTCCCGGCATCGATGGCCTCCTGCCGGAGCGGCTTTTCGCGGCGCTGGCGGTTCAGCATGCATTCGGAGGATGCGATGATGACCTTGGGGCCGCCGTAGTCCGTGGTCAGCGCTTCACGAAAGACCTCGCACATCCGAGGCACGTCATAGGTGCGGTCGATCTCGCGGACCCACTTCACGCCAACTCCCCGGACGGCGGCGCTGATCGGGTTGTTCGTGGCCCTGGTCGGGTTGCCGGCGCGGCTCGACGGCACGTCCTGTCCGCCGGTGGCGGCCGAATAGTAGTTGTCTACGATCACCGCAACGCTGTCGGAGCGGTTGAACACCATGTTGCCGATCGAAGTGGCGAGGCCGTTGTGCCAGAACCCGCCATCGCCGATGATCGAGATCGCCCGCCGTTCTCCACCGGCGTCGAACGCGGAATTCGACGCGGGCCCGAGGCCGTAGCCCATGGTCGAGCCGCCGATCTCGAAGGGCGGGAGCGCAGCGAAGAGATGGCAGCCAATGTCTCCGGTGACCTGGTGTTCGCCAAGTTCCTGCTGGACGATCTTCAGTGCAGCAAAGATCGGGCGTTCGGGGCAGCCGGTGCAGAAACCGGGCGGGCGGACCGGCACCGTCCCCGAAAGGTCCGGAATCTTGGGCGCATCACGGTTGCGCGCGCGGACCTGCCCGGGCAGCAGGTCGGGCGCGGCCTTTCGAAGGAAGGCGGACATGCCGTCAAGCAGCACCTCGCCGGTGTATTCGCCGGCCATCGGCAGAACGTCCTTGCCCGTCAGGCGGGTTTGGACGCCTTCCCTGAACAGCATGGAGCCAATGGAATGCTCGATGAATTCGGGCTGGCCCTCCTCGACGACCAGAAGCGCGTCCTTGCCGTGCGCAAAGTCCAGCATCTCGGCTCGCACCAACGGGTAGGTGACATTCAGGACATGGAGCGGCACCTCCGTGTTGCCGTAGAGGTCGGCAAGCCCCAGCCGCTGCAGTGCCCGCATCACGCCGTTGTACATGCCGCCCTGAAGAACGATGCCGACCCTGCCCAGCTGGGGGCCGAAGCGCTCGTTCAATGCCTGTTCGGCAATGAAGGCCTCGGCGGCGGGCCAGCGGCTTTCGATCTTGTCTTTCTCATGTGCGTAGGACATGGGCGGAAGAACCACGCGCCGGAAGTCCTTTCGCGGTTCTGCCAGCGCATCGCGGACGGTCAGCGGTGGCGGGATGTTGTCTGCAGTCTCGAACTGGCCCGTGACATGGCAGGACCGGATCCGCACCATCAGCATCACTGGCGTGCAGGACGCCTCGGAGAGCTCGAAGCCCTGTTTCACCGCCCGCACGATCGAGGGCAGGTTCGGGCGCGGGTCCAGGAGCCAGAACTGCGACTTCATCGCAAAGGCGTGGCTGCGTTCCTGCATGATCGAGGAACCTTCGCCGTAGTCCTCGCCGAGAACGATCAGCGCACCGCCGTGCACGCCCGAGGACGACAGGTTCGCCAAGGCGTCCGACGCGACGTTGACGCCGACAGGGCCCTTGTAGGTCACGGCGCCACGAATCGGATAGTGGACCGAAGCTGCCAGCATTGCCGTTGCCGCGGCCTCGGATGCATTGGATTCGAACCGGACGCCGAGCTCGGCAAGGAGATCCTGCGCGTCGGCCAGGACGTCCATCAGGTGAGAGATCGGTGCGCCCTGATAGCCGCCGACATAGCCCACGCCGGATTCCAGCAGCGCCTTGGTGATTGCCAGAATGCCCTCACCCGTGAAGGTCTCGCCGGCACCGAGGCGCAGGTGCTCGACTTCTGACTTGAACGAGCGCTCGGCCATGCGCAGTCAGGCCTGCGGAACGAACGCCAGGGCGCGGATGGGCGATCCGGTGCCGTGCTCGATCTTCAATGGCGCCGCCATCAGGATCGCGCCCTTGGCCGGCAACTGGTCAAGATTCGCGAGTGACGCGAGGCCGAAACAGTTGTCGCGGTGCAGGAAGTTGTGCGCCGGATAGGGGGGCGAGAACTTGCCCGCCATGCCGGCATCTGTGCCGACGCACTGCGCGCCCCACCCGACGATGCCCTTGGAAAGCAGGTAGTCGATGCATTCCGTCGTCGGGCCGGGGCTGTGCGATCCGTCTTCATGCGGATCGGGATCCTCGTTCAGGAAGAGCTCCTCGTCATGGGACCGCTTGTCCCAGTCCGTGCGCATCACGACCCATTCGCCCGGATTGATCTCTCCATGCTTCGCCTCCCAGGCCTTGACGTGTTCGGCAGTGAGCAGAAAGTCGGGGTCTCCGGCGGTCTCCCTCGAGCAGTCGATCACGTTGACCGGCGCGACCAGGCGCTGGACGTCGAGCGTGTCGGTATAGCCGTCCTCGAAGTCCTTGCCCGAAATCCAGTGATGCGGCGCATCGAAATGGGTGCCGGAATGTTCGCCCAGCGTCATCCAGTTCCAGGCAAAGAACGGCCCGTCGGCGTCATATTCGCTGATCTTGTGGATTTCGACCTTGGGCGTGTTTCTTGCGAAGTCCTTCGGCAGACGCAGGATCGGCGTGTCGGGACCGAGGGTGGCGGTGCAGTCGACGATCCTCACCTGGCCGGCCATCAGCATTGCGCCGAGCTGGCCCAAGAGATCTGCGGGGTTCATGTCTGCTCCTGTCTGCGGGCCTTTCGCTGCAAAGCGGGTCTTGCGGCGGGTCAGCACCGCTTCGGCGATGTCGAAGACGGTGTCGATGGTCTCGGCCGCGGTCATGTTGCCCGGCGAAAGGCGTACGAGCGGTCCGCGGAAGTCCACCGAATAGCCCTCGACCCCCAGTGCGCCGACGACGGCGGCGGCCTCCGGCTTGTTCGGAAACCGCAGCATCACCGATCCGCCGCGCCTGTCGGATTCGCGCGGCGAATGCAGCGGCAGGTCGAGATCATCCGCACGCGCGACGATCCTGTCGACGAGGCGCCGGTTCCAGGCCGCCATTTCGGCGTGATCCTGGCTCGCGTGCCACTTGAGGGCAGGCAATGACGCGACCGCTGCCATCGATCCCGGGGTGCCGCCGTCGAAGCGGCGGATGTCGGGGGCGTACTCGAACTTGTCGAGATTCCAGGAAAACGGGTTGTTCTGCGAAAACCAGCCGCGGCCGTCGGGCTCCAGCTCCAGTGCCAGCGACTTTTCGACGTAGAGGATGCCGGCGCCGGGCGTGCCGCACATCCATTTCAGGCTGGTCGAAACGACGAAATCGACCTTGGGGTCCGTCGCGTCAAAGGGGATGAGCCCCGCAGCCTGGGTGATGTCGACGCCGATCATGCTGCCCATCCCGCGCCCGTGCGCCACCAGCGGCGCAAGATCGACCCGTGCCGAGGCGGTCGAGGTGACCCAGGTGAGGAGCGCCAGCCCGACATCGTGGCCCCAGCGGGCGGCGAAGTCCTCCGCCTCGACCCAGGCCCTGCCCTCGCTCAGCGGCACCGTGTCGAGCGTGAACCCCATTTTCGGCGCCAGCCCGGCCAGCAGGAAATGGATCGATGGAAAGCAATCCGCGGCCACCAGCACGCGCTTGCCGCGCAGCATTCCCTCGGGGAGGGATCGCACCAGCTTGTGGATGCCGTCGGTTACGCTCTCGCAGGTGGTCGTCGAACCCTTGGGAACGTTTATGATGCGCCGCCAGTAGTCAATGAAGTCCTGCCGACGCAGCAGCACGTAGCCCCATTGCTTGTCATTCGGCGCGGCCCAGATCCCGGCGAACTCGGCGGCGGCCTCGGCGAGCTCCTGCTCCTTGCCCGGGTACATGCCAATCGAGTGGTAAAGAAAATACCCGGCGTGCCTGGTGTTGGTGAGCATGTTGCGGTTCCGCATGGGCGTGTCGCAGGGCAGGTTAGTCGAATGCCTGACGACGGTCCACTTTCGCGTTTGCGATTTAGTCCCTTCTAAATCGCGCCGAGTTGTCTATAGGTTTCGTGACGGAAAGCAGCGGGACCGGGACATGGGAGGCGATCTTGAGAACGGCGCAAGACCGGACCGCGCGACGGAGATCCCCAAAGTCACGGTTCGGCCTGCCTATTCCGTTTCGAGGATCATCAAGGGTGGCTGGCAGCTTGCCGGCGACCATGGCGCGGTGAATGCGGATCAGGCGATTGCCGACATGGTCCGATTTGTCGATGCCGGCGTCACTGCCTTCGATTGCGCCGACATCTATGCCGGCGTCGAGGACAAGATCGGCCGGTTCCGCGCCAATCTCGCCCGAACCCTTGGGTCGGATGTGCTGGACGGCGTCAGGATCCACACAAAATACGTGCCTGACCGGGACAGCCTGGCGAGGCTCACGCTTCGTGATGTCGAGGCCGGAATCGACCGCTCGCTGATGCGGCTGGGGATGGATCGGCTGGATCTCGTGCAGTTCCATTGGTGGGACTATGCCGTGCCGGGTCATGTCGAAGCGGTGGCGCACCTTTGCACTCTGCGCGACAAGGGCAAGATCGACCTGATCGGGGTGACCAATTTCGACGCCGAACATCTGGCGGAGCTGTGTGACACGACCGATGTCGCGTCGGCCCAGGTGCAGTATTCCCTGCTCGACCGCCGTGCCTCGGGAGACTTCGCCGCGCTCGCAAGACGCAAAGGGGTCAGCCTCTTCGCCTATGGCGGCCTCGCCGGCGGGTTCCTGACAGACGTCTGGCTCGGCAGGCCCGATCCCGGGTTCGACTTCGGGAACCGCAGCCTGGTCAAGTATCGCCTGGTCATCGAGGAGTTCGGCGGCTGGGTTCTGTTCCAGGACCTGCTGGCGACGCTCCGGGCCGTGGCCGACCGGCATGGATGCGACATCTCCGCCATCGCGCTTCGTGCCACTCTTGACAGCCCTGACGTCGCGGCGACGATCGTCGGCGCGCGCTATGCCGACCGGCTGCCGCAGACTCTCCGTGCCTTCGAAGTCGAGTTGACGGACGGGGATCGCCGCGAGATCGAGACGGTCCGCGGCCGTTCGACCGGCCCGCAGGGCCCGGTCTACGGGCTGGAGCGTGACGTTGCCGGGCGGCATGGGCGGATCATGAAGTACAATCTCAACAAGGGTGACGACCGGCTGGGCAGCGTGACGCTTCAGGGCGAGGTTGCCTGACCGTGGCCGAGGACGCGCTCTTGCAGCTTCGGGGCGTCACCAAGCGATTCGGGGGCTTCACGGCAGTGGACGCGATCTCCTTCGACCTGCCGCGTGGCGTGATCGGCGGGCTGATCGGGCCGAACGGCGCAGGCAAGACAACGCTCTTCAACGCCGTCGCTGGCCTGACGAGGCTGGATGCAGGCGAGGTGTTTCTGGATGCCGTGCCGATCCAGAACCGCCCGCCGCACCGGATTTTTGCCGAAGGCCTGTCCCGGACGTTCCAGATCCCGCGCCCGTTCCCCGAAATGTCGGTTCTCGAGAACGTCATGCTCGTCCCGCGCGGGCAATCGGGCGAGCGGTTCTGGAACAACTGGCTGCGGTCCGGAACGGTGGCGCAGGAAGAGCGCGCGGCGCGCGCAAGGGCGGACGAGATCATCGATTTCTGCCGATTGGCCGACGTGCGCCACGATCAGGCGGGCACGTTGTCCGGCGGCCAGCTGAAACTGCTGGAGCTTGCGCGCGTTCTCATGGCCGACCCGAAGATCATCCTTCTCGACGAGCCTGCAGCCGGGGTGAACCCGTCGCTGATGTTGACGCTGGTCGAACAGATCAAGGCGCTGAACCGGCGCGGCCACACCTTCCTGATCATCGAGCACAACATGGACGTGGTCATGTCGATCTGCGATCCGATCTTCGTCATGGCGCAGGGCGGCCTGCTCTACGAAGGCGATGCCGCAGGCGCGCGCCGCGACCCTGCCGTGCTGGACGCCTACCTGGGAGACTTGCCATGAGCGCGCCGTACGTGCTGGAGGTCCGGGACGTGATCGCCGGCTACGCGCCGGACCTGCCGATCCTGCAGGGGGTATCCGTCCATGTGGATGCGGGCGAAGTCGTGTCGATCATCGGCCCGAACGGTTCCGGGAAGTCGACCCTGGTCAAGGCGATCGCGGGACTGGTACGCGTATCGGCCGGCAAGGTTCGGCTCGACGGGCGCGACGTGACCGGCGTCGCGGCGCACGAGCTGGCCGCCGAGGGCGTGGGCTACGTGCCCCAGACCGGGAACGTCTTTGCAACGCTGACCGTCCGCGAGAATCTCGTGATCGGCGGCGCGCCGCTGGCCAAGGCCGCGGCGCTGGCGCGGATCGGGGAGATCTGCGCCGTCTATCCGATCCTGAAGGAGCGGATGCATGACAAGGCAGGCTCGCTTTCGGGAGGCCAGCGGCAGATCCTCGCCGTCGCCCGCGCGTTGCTGACCAAGCCGAGGCTGATGCTCCTGGACGAGCCGACCGCGAGCCTCTCGCCAATGGCGGCAGGCGAGCTCTTCGAAGCGGTGCGTGGCCTTGCGGAGGGCGGGGCCGCGGTGCTGATGGTCGAGCAGAACGCCAAGGCGGCGTTGCGCGTGTCGGATCGGGGCTATGTTCTGGCGGAGGGGCGGAACCGGGTCGACGGGCCGGCCGCCGGCCTGCTTGCGGACGAGGGGATCGGCGAGATCTTTCTCGGCTTCAGGCGCGACGCGGCGACGACGGAGGGCCCGGGATGATCCTGCAGCACGTTGCGGACGGCATTCTGAGCGGCGCCGTCGTCGCGCTGGGCGCGATCGGCTTGAGCTTCACCATGAAGATGCTGCGCTTCGCCAATTTCTCGCATTCCGAACTGCTCACCTGGGGCGCTTACAGCGCACTTGTCTTCCTGGCGTTCTTTTCGAGCTTCGGCGGGTTCTTCGACCAGACCGTCGGTCCCTTCTCCTTCGGTGCGGGCCTTTTGCTCGCGATGCTGTGCGCCTGCGTCGCCACCTCGATCATCGCGCTCCTGCTGCATCGCTTCGTGTTCGATCGGCTCAGCCGCATGGCAGGGCACATGACCATGGTCTTTGCCAGCTTCGGCGTGGCGCTGACCCTCAGGCACCTGGTCGTGCTGATCTGGGGTTCCGACCCGATCTACTACTCCAGGGAGCTGCAGTTCGCCATTCTCCTGCCCGGCAACGTCCGCGTGATGCCCGACCAGGTGTTCCTGCTGGGCCTGACCGTGGTCGTGGTCGTCGCGCTGCATCTCTTCATGTCCCGCTCGCGGACCGGCATCGCCATGCGCGGCGTTGCCGAAAGTCCCGACCTCGCCCGGGCAAGCGGCGTCAATGTCGACCGGATCATCACGTGGGTC